>LKNB01000003.1:0-17500 GCA_001564055.1 Rhodothermaceae bacterium Tc-Br11_B2g6_7 | reverse complement strand
CGATCGGTTGGGTTGCATATGACCTGCGCATGTTCATGCATGCTTTTCCTCCCCCTTTGTTTGGCTATATGCTTCCGTTATCTGCTGTGTCCTCCTTTCTGGCCTGGCTTACGTCGCTTGGGCGTAGCACGCTTGCGTTGTTCAAAAATGCGTACTTCTGGGGTGGACTCGCCGGCCTCCTCTTACTGTTTTTTGGCGCCTACCTGCTTGTGGATCGCGTCATCATGCCGGATTACACGCGCCACGATGTGGCCGTCCAGGTCCCCTCGGTGACGGATCGACCGTTCGACGAGGCTGTGCAGGTCCTCGCCCGGTTTGATTTGGACGTGGAGCGGGAGACGCAAGAGTTTAACCCTAACGTGGCTCGGGACGTGGTCGTGGATCAGCGGCCGCGTGGACAGGCGTTGGTGAAGCCAGGACGACGCGTCTACCTGACCGTCAATGCAGGAGAGGTGCAACAGGTGACGATGCCTTCGCTGGATGGACTGTCCATCCGGGAGGCGCGCAACCGCGTACGGGCTCTTGGGCTTACGATTGATGAAGAACGCCCCGACAGCATTCCTTCGGCCTACCGCAACACGATAACGGGGCATGACCCAGCCGCTGGTGATTCCCTCGCCGAGGGGAGCGGGGTCACATTATACTATAGTACAGGACTGGGCGAGGCGTATGTAGACATCCCAGACATTACCGGGATGACGGTAGCGGAAGCTCGGGAGGAATTGCTGTCTCGTAGGCTACGCGCCTTCATTATAAATGGGCAGCGCAGTACAGAGGAGGAGCGGACCGTTCCGCTTGACTCGCTGGAAGTGGTAGCTCAGAGCCGTGACCCTGGCACGCGGATGCGGGAGGGCTCCGAGGTGCGCCTCTCCATTGAGCCGCCGGCTGACCGGTAGGCCTACACGGGCGTTCTATGTGCCTTCGCGTTCCACCACGCGCACGGTGAAGGACCCTTCAGCAGCGGGCTCCACAACGACGCGTTCGCGATGCTTGGTCGGAATTGTGCGGCCTACATAATCGGGCTGGATGGGGTACTCGCGATGCCCTCGGTCGATGAGGACGGCCAGTTGAATGGACTGCGGACGGCCACTGCGCACGACGGCATCAATGGCTGCGCGGGCGGTCCGCCCGGTGAAGAGCACATCATCGACCAGCAGCACGTCGCGGTCGGTCACATCGGAAGTCAGCGCCGGCACAGTATCTTCAGCGGGTAACGCTTCCTGATCATCGCGAAAGGGCGTCACGTCTACCGCCTCTACCGGGCACGCGGTACCTTCGATGGCCCCAATGGCCGCAGCCAGCATCTCAGCCATCGGGACGCCCTTCTCCACAATTCCCGCTACCACCAGGGTGCTACTGCCGGCATTGCGTTCGACCACCTGGTACGCCATGCGACGTACCATACGGCGTACGCGCTCCGAAGAAAAGAGCAGGGTATCGGACATGAGGATCGGTTGTGCAGCCGGTTAGGGTTGGGGAGATGCCTCTTCCTCAGGGCGGTTGGGGCAGGCCTCGCGCTGGCAATGGCCATACAGGTTCAGCGAGTGGTGCGTCACCTCAAAGCCGTAAATGTCAGCTACCATCTCTTGCACGCCCTGCAGCCGCGGGTCGCAAAACTCAAACAGCTCATTGCAGTCGAGACAAATGAGGTGGTCGTGCTGCCAGTAGCTGTAGGCCCGCTCAAACTTGGCCTGGTTCTTACCAAACTGGTGGCGCACGATAAGGTCACACTCAAGCAACAGCTCCAACGTATTATATACGGTCGCACGGCTCACTTGCTGGTCGTTTTGCCGCAGGCGGAGGTACAGCTCATCGGCATCTACGTGGTCGCCGGTAGCATATACCGCATCCAGGATGGCCGCACGTTCGGACGTCTGCCGTAGGTTGCGGCGCTTGAGGAACGCTTTGAAGATGGCGCGGACCTCGGCCATCTGTTCTTGGGGCAAGGAGGACATGAACGAAGCCAACCGGTGAGAAACAAACAGAAGAACGGCAAAACCACCGTGCTGCATCTGGTATCCCCTAAGCGGGTAACGGGATCCGTGGCGCGCAGCCCGGTGCCGCGGTTGCCAGAATCGCTCAGGGTGCGGGCTGGGAAGAAACGGCCGGAAGAAACGGCTGCACATCCGCCCATATCGTCTCATGGATGGCATCCACAGGCTGCGCGCCATCGACCCGACAGATGCGCTCTTCCTCTTGGGTGAGGGCCAGGTACGCTTGGCGAACCCGCTCGAAGAATGCCGTTCCGGACGTTTCCATACGATCCCCAGCTTGTGCTCCTCGGCGCGCCTGTGCTTCCTGCAGGGAGACGTCTATAAAATACGTGCGCACTGGCGCGAGCCCGCGCGTAGCCTGCACGTTAAGCGCCCGTACCCATTCCACCGATAACGCACGGCCGGCCGCTTGATAGACGGTGGTCGAATCGAAGAAACGATCGGCGATGACAACCTGCCCCTCCGACAGGGCGGGGCGGATGCGCTCGGCTACAAGTTGCGCCCGAGCCGCCGAAAACAGCAGGACCTCCGCCACAGGATCAATCTGCAGGGACGGATCGGACGTATCGAGCAGTAACGCCCGCACGTGCTCTGAGAGGGCCGTCCCCCCCGGCTCCCGCACCAGCAGCGTCTCATGTCCTGCCGCCTCCAGGCGGTCGGCCAACAAGCGCGCCTGCGTGCTTTTGCCGCTTCCGTCGATGCCCTCAAACGAGAGCAGAACCCCGGGCCCTTCCGCCACCTGATTTGTCATAGATCGATTATTACCATTTGCTTGCAAGTTGCCAAAAGCGCACCGCGCTTCTGCCAGAACGGGGTGGGTGGATCCTACGTTAAGTGGTTGCAACTACTGCAACAGACGTGTATCATACGGCATAGTGCACACCGCAGTGTCACGGGCCGCGTAACTGGCGCCGACTGTTTAGCTACATACTTCGTACCTGCGCGGCACCGGGTCACCTTCCGCAGTGCCCCACAGCTCAATCTTTCATGGGCCTTGCACGCATATGTTCGACTTCGAGTTTGACAACTTCGAGGATCCAGCCGACGAGGAGCGGGTGAATGCCCTCGTTGCATCGTACGAGCACCAGCAGGGCGCCGGGTTCTTTGACTCGGACGCGCTGGAGGATATTGCCACCTATTACTACGAGCGCGGGCGCTACGAAGAAGCGCTGGGCGCCATCGACCGGATGATTGCGCAGCAACCGGCATCGTCCGACCCCTGGATGCGCCGTGGCATTCTACTCAGCACCCTGGGCCGCCACGACGAGGCGCTGCACGCCTACGAGGAGGCCCTCGCCCTCAACCCTACGGATACCGACACCCTCATCAACAAGGGCATCACCCTTGATAACCTGGGGGAGAGTGAGGCGGCCCTGGAGGCCTATGCCACCGCGCAGCAATTTGACCCGTTGAATGCTGAGCTCCATTTCAACCGGGCGGTTACGCTGGAGCGCACCAACCGTACCGAAGAAGCGGTGGAAGCCTTTGAGCGCTGCGCGGAGCTGGCGCCGGAGCACCCGGAGGTATGGTACGAACTCGGGTTCTGCTACGACCGCCTCGGGCAGGACGCCCGCAGCGTCTCCTGCTACGACCGCCACATCGACGAAGCCCCCTACTCCCACGACGCCTGGTACAACCGTGGCATTGTGCTGAACCGGATGGGCAAGTACGCCGATGCTATCGACTCGTATGACATGGCCCTGGCCATTGAGGAAGATTTCGCTTCCGCCCACTACAACAAAGGCAATGCCCTGGCCAACCTTGGCCGTCTCGAAGAAGCCATCGAAAGCTACCAACAGGTGCTGGAGTTGGAAGGCGGGGATGCCTCCACTTTCTACAATATTGCGCTGGCCCACGAAGAGCTGGGACAGCACGACCGCGCGTCGCACTTCTTTCAGCATGCGCTGCGTGAGAACGATCTGTACGCCGAAGCCTGGTATGGCCTGGGCTGCTGCTACGATGCGCAAGACAATGTGAGCGAGGCCTTGCACTGCTTCGGGCGCGCCGTGGAGATCCGCGAAAACGTGCCGGAGTTCTGGTACGCGAAAGCCGACTGCGAATACAACGCAGGGTATATTGAAGATGCCATCGCCTCGTATGGCATGGTGGTGCGGCTGGACCAAGCCAACCGGCAAGCATGGATCGACTTTGCCGATACGCTTTACGAAGCACACCGCCCGGAAGACGCCCTCGCATCGTACCGCAAAGCGGTATCTATCGACCCCGACGATGCCAGCGCGTATGTGCAGCAGGCGCGGGCGCTCTATGCGCTCGGGCGCTCTGATGAAAGCATCCGCTCGCTCCAGACGGCCTTTCGGCTGGATCCGCGCACAAAGGAAAAGCTCCGCCAGTCCTTTCCCGATCTGTACCGCGATATCCGCATCCGCTCGGAGCTGGGACTTGACCAGTAGCACTCCGCGTCTTGCACCACTACTTCCTGAACCACGGCAAGGGCCAGCGCGTAGCGTGGGCCCTTCGCTTTTGCCCCCAGCCCGCCCCCCATGTCCCCCCTTTCTGCCCTGAACAACTTCCTGCGCGGGCTGCTCATGGGCGCGGCCGACGTCGTGCCGGGCGTGAGCGGGGGCACAATGGCGCTTATCGTGGGCGTGTACGAACGCCTGCTGCAGGCCATCAGCGATGGGGTTGCGGCCCTGCTGAAGCTTGGCCGGCTCGACGCACAGGGCGGCTGGCAGGGATTGAAAGCCGTGGATTGGGCCCTGGTGATACCGCTGGCCGCGGGGATCGGCACCGCCCTGCTCGTCGGGGCGCGCTTCATTCCTGGCCTCATGGAGACCTATCCACAGGAAAGCCGTGGGCTGTTTTTCGGGTTGATTGCGGGTTCGCTCATCATCCCCTGGGCCCGCATCAGCACCCCCGCTGCCCGGCACATCTTGCTGGCAACCGTAGCAGCTGTCGTGGCATTTGGACTGGTGGGGCTCCCGCCACGTGCGATCGCTGACCCCGCCCTCTGGTACGTGCTCCTCTGCGCCTCCATCGCCATCTGCGCCATGATTTTGCCGGGCGTAAGCGGGGCGTTTTTGCTGCTGGTGTTTGGCATCTACCAGCCGACCCTGGAGGCCGTTAACGCGCGGGATCTGGCCTATGTGGCCACCTTCATCGGCGGGGCGGTGCTGGGGCTGGGCGCCTTTGCCAAACTGCTCACCTACCTGCTACACCGCGTCTACGACGCTACCATGGCGGTGCTGGTCGGCCTCATGGCGGGGTCGCTGCGTGCCCTCTGGCCTTACCTGGCCGACGATCGCAGCCTGCTGCTTCCGCAGACCGGCGACCCCATAGCCGTCGTCGTGATGCTGGCACTGAGTGGGGCGGCCGCCGTTCTTGCCCTCCATGCCTGGAGCCGCACCCGCGCCCCACTGCAGCCAGCCGACGCCTCGTCGTAGCCCCGGGGGCGGTTTACGCTGATGCTGCTGCGTTGTATCTTGGCCAGCCCCATCTGCACCCGCCTGTTTGTGCGCCTTCCTCCCAATGCACCCTTTGCCCCTGCCCCGTATGCCCTCCGTCCCTCTGCGGTTTGTTACGCTTTGCGGCCTCGTCTGCATCCTCCTCCTTACGGCCTGCGGCACGTCGCAGCAGATGGCCGAACGCGATGAACAGCAGCGGGTGGTGGACTCGCTGCGGGCCGTAAATGAAGACCTGCGCGACTCGTTGCGGTTTTACGATGACATCTACTCCGGCCAGTTCTTCCGCGACCGGCGCGTAATGACCGACCGCATCCGACGCCTCGAGTTCGACCTGATGGATGCCCGGGAGGGCGGACGCCTGATCGAGAATATCCGAGTAGACGCGCTGTTTGAGCCCGCCAGTGCTACCCTCACGGACGAGGGGCGCGCTCGCATCGCGGCCCTCGCTGAGCATATTGCAGCGCGCGCCGATAATCGCGAGATACGCGTGGAAGGCCATGCCGACAATACGCCGGTAGGAGGAAGCCTGCGGGAGCGCTATCCCAGCAACTGGGAACTGTCCGCCGCTCGCGCCGCGGCCATCGTCCGGGCGCTCATTGATGAGCACGGCGTGGCCGCCGACCGGCTGGCTGTCGTCAGCTATGGTGATGCCCGCCCTGTAGTGCCCAACACGACCGCCGAAAGCCGTCGCACGAACCGGCGCATACGGGTCACCGCGCTGCCACCGACCCAGCCGTAAGGGCTATCCGCGGGGCCTGCGTTGGGCTGTGCTGCCGCGCGCTGGTCTCCTTAAGGCGGCATTGCAAAAAAGGTCAGGACTTCTCGACTGACTGAATCTCTTCTTGCGCCTGGGCCAGCGCATCGCGCAGCACCTTAGCCTGCCAGTTGAGCCGCCCCTCATGCATCTCCACCACAGCATAGTCTTCGGACAGCTCAATCAACGCCTGAATGAACTGCTGAAGGCCGTATTCATCCACGTAGCGTTCAGCGTTCTGTAGCAGTTCATCATGCAGATTTTCTTCGTGTTTCAGCATGGACACAGCGGGTGAGGTGGAAAGCAAACGGAGACAACAGGTAGGGTGTACTGTCCGCCCCATGGCATAGATTCACGGGCGGGCAACGGATACGGGGGCGGCGTCCAGCACTTCCTGTAGAAACAGCCCCGCAATGGTTTCCGACCAGTATTCGCCCGTGGTATTGGCCTGCACGAAGCCCACGTGCCCACCGTACTTAGGTGTGCGGAGCGTCAGCGCTGCATGACGCGCCGCGACGGCCTCTGGATAGCAGGAAGCTGAAAGGAACGGATCGTTGGCGGCGTTCAGAAGCAGCGTAGGTACCGTGAGGGACGGCAGCAGCGGCAGGCTACTCACCCGCGTATAGTAATCAGTGGCGCTGGCGAACCCGTGTATGGGCGCCGTGTAGTGCTCGTCAAAATCGCGAAGCGAGCGGATGTGGGCGAAAGCGGCGGTGCTGATACGATCGGGAAACTGCGCGGCCTTGGCTTCCACTTTGGCGCGGAGTTGCCGCAGAAAGCGCCAGCGATAGATAACATTGCCCGGGCGCTCCAGCGCGTCGGCGCAACCGAGCAGGTCAACCGGCACCGAGAGCGCAACGGCGGCCTGCACCGCATACGGTACTGCCGTGCCCCGTTCGCCGAGATACTTCAGCACCAGGTTGCCCCCAAGGCTAAACCCCACGAGCGCCAGCGTGCGGTAGGAGGACTCGTGCACGTGCATCACGGCTGTCTCCACATCCTCCGTAGCGCCACTGTGGTAGAAGCGCAGCTTACGGTTGGGTGTACCACTGCAGCCCCGCAGGTTCAGCGCGGCCACATCCCAGCCGCGGCGGTTAAGGGCCCGGACCATCCCCTGCATGTACGCTCGGTGGCTGTCCCCCTCCAGCCCATGGATCACCAGTGCCGCACGGGCGCTTCCCACCCGCGACCAGTCCATATCCAGGAAATCACCGTCCGGCGTTGTGATACGCTCGCGCTCATACGCTACCGGGGGCACCCGGCGAAAGAGCGTCGGGTAGATGGTGCTGAGGTGCGGATGCCGGAAGGGCAGGACCGGTTGATGAGGTGGTATGGCCATTGGGAAGGTAAATAGCTGCAGGGTTAGACCGGGCGCATACCGATGAAGGCCATCATGCGTCCGGTTTCGCCGTGTTCGGCGCGGTGGGAGAAGAAGGTGTCGGTGGCCGCGAAGGTGCACTGCGGGGCCACCTCAACCGCATCAGCGGCAAGCCCGGCAGCCGTCAACTGATGCTGCAGCGCGCCTTTCAGGTCCACAAAGGGCCGCGGCGCGCCGGGCGGGCGGTGCACGTGGGCGGCATCGAACTGCGCGGCCACCTCCTCCCCTACCTCAAAGTGCTCCACGGAAATGCACGGACTGATGTAGGCCCCACACCGGGACGGCTCTGCGCCAAGCACCGCAAGCTGCTGCACCGTCTCCGCGACGATGCCGCCGGCCGCCCCCCGCCAGCCCGCGTGGCACCCCCCCACGACGCCCGCTACAGGATCAGCCAGCAGCACGATAGCACAATCGGCTGCGGTAAACGACAAGAGTACGCCCGGCGTATCCGTTACCAGCCCATCCGTGGCGGCAAAAAAGCCAGGAGCGCGGGCGGCCTGCACCCGGGTCCCATGCACCTGCCCGGCGATGGCCATCGCGTCCGGCGTAAAGCCCAGCGGCGCAAGCGCTCGGCGGCGGTTCTCCTTTACGTGGGCCTCATCATCGCCGGTGCTCACGCTGAGGTTGAGCGAGGCAAAGGGCGCCTCGCTGACCCCACCCGTGCGCGGGGTGAATGCCGCCACTACGCCGGGCGCGGCCTCGTGCAGCAGATCGGGATAGAGAAGGGATACGGCAACAGCCATGGGGCCAGATGCGGATGGCAAAGGGTTACGATGTCCGAAGGGCCTCGCGCACAACCTCTACCGGCATCGCCGTACCGGTCCATTGCGCATAGGCAGCGGCCGCCTGCCCGATGAGCATGCCCAGCCCCCCGATGGCCGTGGCGCCCTGTGCCGCAGCTTCCCGCAGGAGGCGCGTCTCCCGCGGATTGTAGATGAGGTCGTACACCAGATGCTCCGCTGTGAAGTCCCCGGGCGCCGGCCACGGGGTGGCGTCCGTGCGGGGATGCATGCCCACCGGCGTCGCGTTAACGACCAGCTTGGCCCGGCGGACAAGCCGCTCCGCGCTCCCAAGCGGCACCACATGGAGCGCATCTCCCGCATCGTGTGGAGCCAGATGGGCGGCCAGCTGCTCGGCCTGATGGGGCCGGCGCGCGGCCAGCGTGAGGCGCTCCAGCCCAAACGTCGTCAGCAGCGCGTAGGCCGCCGCCCGCGCCGCGCCACCTGCGCCCAGGATGATGACCGACGCCCCCTGCAGGGCTGCCCGGTACGGAGCCAGCGGTTCCAAAAACCCAACGACATCGGTGTTATCGCCCCGCAGCGTGCGGTTGGGCTCGGCCACAATCGTGTTTACCGCCCCCACAGCTTGCGCCCGGGGATGTACCTCATCCAGAAACGGGAGGACGGCCTCCTTATGCGGAATGGTGACGTTGGCGCCTGCCACGTGCAGCGCCCGCAGCCCTGCGACAGCTTCTCGGACGTCTCCCTCCCGGACGCGCGTGGTCACGTACACCATGTTGTGCCCCTGGTGCTGCAGCGCGGTGTTGTGGATGAAGGGGGAGCGCGAGTGTGCCACCGGGTCGCCAATGAGCGTCAGTAGTCGCGTTTCGCCGTCAATCAGCATAGGCAGAGCACGGGGGAACGTCTGTTGCAGTGGAAGAAAGGCTACAACAGGTCACGCAGCGCCTCGACGCGCTCTGCGGCGCCTTCGGCATGCGGATGGATCTCCAGGACACGCTCAAACGCTGCCAGCGCGCCGCGGTGGTCCAGGATGGCTTGCCGGATCGTACCCAGCCCGGACAGGGCGCCAAAGTGCCGGGGCTCCCGCGTCAGTGTCTCTTCGATGTCACGCACCGAGGCAGCCAGCGTGCCTTGCAGGCAGCGCACCGTAGCCCGCTTATTCCACGCCTCCGCGTAGGAGGGATCCTGGGCGATGGCCACGCTGAAGCGGTGCTCAGCCTCCGTAAAGTCTTTTCGCTCCATCGCGCCCACCCCCTGCTGCATTAGCAGGCGCACCTTGGGGTCGTCGTGGTGCATCCAACGCTGCCAGATTTCACGCGTCACGTGCTGTGCTTCCGTGGCGTTGGTTGCGTGCTGAAGACGCAGGAGAAGCGCGTCGATCGTTTCTGAGGAAGGCATACAATCAGCGGGCATGAGGAACAGACAACGAAAGGACGACAAGACCGTGCACGCGGCCCATTTAAGTGGGCTGTTGGGCATACGATGCTATAGGGCGCAGAAGCGCTACGCCGAGCACCATACGGTGGCCGTACAGCAAATGGCTATACGCTCCACTACACGACAACGTACAGCAGCGCACCAACCGTTACGATGACCGCCGTTACAATGGCCATGCCCTTCCAATAATCGAGCACGGGGGGGATGATTTCTTCCGTCATGGGCTTAAGGGGGTCGATGATCTATTGCGTACATCATCATAAGCGCACAGCAGCCGTTGCGGTTTCCCCTCAACGGCATTGTTGCATCGCATGCCTTTTCTTCCCACCCCCACCTGCTGACCAGACGTCGCGCCCGTATATTTCTTGCGAACCTGCTCTACGATCTTGGTTCTTCTGCTATCGCTTCTTACCTTCGGGCTGAAAGCGCTTTTCTACGCCATTTTCCCTGTTTCCTGATACGCCCCCCATGGAACACTCTTCCGTAACGCCGACACAAGCCCCGGAGAAGCTTACCTTCTTCGGGCAGGTCAACCGCATGTTCAACAAGGCCGCCGCCTACACGAAGCATCCCGAGGGCCTGCTGAAGCAGATCAAAGCCTGCAACAGCGTCTACCGCATGGAATACCCGCTGCAGCGCGAGGACGGCTCCATTGACGTGATCCAGGCCTACCGGGCCGAGCACAGCCAGCACAAGCTGCCCACCAAAGGCGGCATCCGCTACGAGGCGCACGTCAACGAAGACGAGGTGATGGCGCTCTCGGCGCTGATGACCTACAAGTGCGCCGTTGTGGATGTGCCGTTTGGCGGGGCGAAGGGCGGCATCAAGATTGACCACCGGGACTACTCCGAGGTCGAGCTGGAGCGCATTACACGCCGCTACGCTTTTGAGCTCACCCGGAAGAACTTCATCGGCCCCGGTATTGATGTGCCGGCACCGGACTATGGCACCGGCCCGCGCGAGATGGCGTGGATCCTGGACACCTACAACTCCCTGGCCGACGACACACTGAACGCGCTGGCGTGCGTGACGGGCAAGCCAGTCGGGCAGGGCGGCGTGCGCGGCCGCACCCAGGCCACGGGGCTGGGGGTCTACTATGGCGTCCGCGAAGCCTGCCGCTTCACCGACGATATGGAAAAGATGGGGCTGGAGCAGGGCGTGGAGGGTAAAACCGTGGTCGTGCAGGGACTCGGCAACGTGGGCTACTTCGCCGCCAAGTTTCTGCAGGAAGGGGGCGCCACCATTGTAGGCCTGGCTGAGATCGAAGGCTCCATCTACAACCCCGAAGGCCTCAACCTGGACGACGTCGTCGACCACCGGAAATCCACCGGCTCGATCCTCGACTACCCCGGCGCCCAGAACATCAAGAACTCGGCGGAGGCGCTGGAGCTGCCTTGCAACATCCTCGTGCCTGCTGCGCTGGGTGGCGTCATCACCATGGAAAACGCTCCGCGCATTCAGGCCGACATCATCGCCGAAGCTGCCAACGGGCCGGTTACCTCGCAGGCGGACGCTTACCTACTGGAGAAGAACGTGCTCATCATCCCCGATGTGTACCTGAATGCGGGGGGCGTCACCGTTTCGTACTTCGAGTGGCTTCGCAACCTCTCCCACGTGCGCCACGGCCGCATGAGCAAGCGCTTTGAAGAGCGCAACGCGGAGCGCATCCTCCGTGCGGTGGAGAAGTTATCGGACACCACCTTCAAAGAAGACCGTTTCGACAAAGTGGTCAGCGAGATTGCCTTCGGAGCCAGCGAGCAAGACCTCGTCAACTCCGGGCTGGAAGACACCATGGCCTACGCCTACCAGGAGATCCGGGCAATTCGTTTGGAGCACAACGTGGACCTGCGCACAGCGGCCTTCATCAGCGCTATCAACAAGGTGGCGACCTCGTACAAGCAGATGGGCATCTTCCCCTGAGGCACGTGGGAAAGCCTTTACTTCACGCGTCAACCCAACGGCTCACCCTACGGTGGGCCGTTGGTGGTTGCGGGAGCCGTGGACTCGATAGCGCGGCGATGCTACGCTCAGTCGGTGGTTACCGGCATGGGCCCATCCGGCAGGCCGGCTTCTTCTTTGGCCTCGCGGACCATCTGGCGGACATCGGCCAGTAGCTCGCGGGCGTCGAAGATGATGCCGTCTTTGATGGTGTAGTGCACCCCGCCGACGCGCTCCACGGCGCCCGTCTCGTCGTTCAGCCGCGGCCAGCCGGTGCCATAGAGCGACTTCAGGTTCTGCAGCGGATTCTCGGGCACGATCACCAGGTCGGCCTTCTTGCCCACCTCGATGCTGCCCACCGCATCATCCACGCCGATGGCCTCCGCGCCCTTTAGCGTGGCGGCGCGTATGACCTCCAGCGGGTGGAAGCCGGCTTCCCGCAGCAATTCGAGCTCGCGCACAAAGCCGAACCCGTAGGTCTGGAAGATGAACCCGGAGTCGCTGCCTGCGCCCACACGTCCGCCGCGGTTCTTGTAATCGTTCACGAAGTGCATCCAGCGGCGGTAGTTGTCCTGCCAGTCGAGCTCGTTCTCCTGTGTCCAGTAGAAGTGGTAGGAGCCGTGCGCCGCCCGGTTGGGCCGGAAGAAGTCCCACATGGCCGGCAACGTGTACTCCGGGTGCCAGTCGGCATTGATGGCGCGCATGAGGTCGCGGTTGGCGTCGTAGATGTTGAAGGTGGGCACAAGCGTGAAGTCGAGCGCGAGCAGCGAGTCCATCACCGTTTCGTAGCGCTCGGAGCCAGGCTCGGCCGCCTGCCGCCAGAGCTTTCCGGCCTCGCCAAAGCGGTGCGATTCGTCCTGGTAGTTGTAGTCGAGGCGGTAGTGCTGCACGGTGCGGTCGTCGAAGAGCGCCTCCGGCAGGCCGTACCAGTGCTCCATGGTGGTGAGGCCCCAGGTGGCGGTGTTCAGCACGTTGACGCGCGCTACATCCATCTGCGCGTGGTGCATAGCCGTGCCCAGCCCCTGCTCCTGCGCTTCCTCCAGTGCGGCCTCCATAATGGCGGGCGCCGCGCCGAAGAACTTGATGCCGTTGGCGCCCTGTTCGGCGATGTCGCGCACCCAGGCGCGCGCCTGCTCGGGTGTAGCGATGGGGCCGTCGT
Organism: Rhodothermaceae bacterium Tc-Br11_B2g6_7; assembly: GCA_001564055.1. GTDB lineage: Bacteria > Bacteroidota > Rhodothermia > Rhodothermales > Salinibacteraceae > Tc-Br11-B2g6-7. Next base: position 4,678 of record LKNB01000003.1, on the reverse strand, counting down.
GGCCGCGGCCGAATGTAAGATAGGTGTGCAGTCGTGGGGCGGTGATCTCGTTGGCCGCGCTCCGCTGCTGATGCTCCAGCATCCACTCCAGGCCGTTGCCGCTACCGGGGTCGCGCACGGTGGTGACGCCGTGGCTCATCCACAGCTTCAGCACGTACTCGGCCGGCGTGCCCTGCGAGGTGCCCCCCACATGGCCATGCATGTCCACGAAGCCGGGCAGCACGTACATGCCCTCCGCGTCAATCTCGCGATCGCCCGCCGCCGGACGCCGGTCCTCGTCAATCGGCACGCCGGGATAGCCCACCGTGCGCACTTCGGCGATGCGATTATTTTCGATGACAATATCTACCGGGCCGTTGGGCGGTGCGCCCGTGCCGTCAATCACGGTGGCGCCGCGAATGACGAGACGGTCGTACGGCCCCTCCCCTTCGGCGCGGTCAGGAGCGGGTTCGATCTGCGCCTGCGCCGGCAGGACTATCACCATCAACAACACGAACACGGCGAACGAAGCAACGACACGGAGCATGGCATCAGGCTGGGTGGGTCAGACAAAGCGTAGAGATGAAATACGACTGCTGGGGGAGAAATGCCACCTTTCGGGGTGTGGGGGTGTGGGCGTTTGGGAGTGTGGGCGTTTGGGAGTGTGGGCGTTTGGGAGTGTGGGCGTTTGGGACTCCGGGGAGAAGGCTTGGGGGCGACGCGCAGCACGTACGCAGTCGCCGAACCGCAACCGCGGCTGAGTGGCCCCGTATATTAACCAGCGCTTCGACTCATGCTACCTTTATGCACATGAGTATGGATTTCCGGACGTTAGTTTTACTCCTGATCGTTGCAGGGCTGCTTGTGGGCGGCTGCACAGCGGATGCTCCTGAACACGGTATCATGATTGAGGAGCGTGACGGGGTGGCGTACGTCTCCCATACCGAGGTGGAGGTGTGGAACGATCTGGAGGAGGCACCTCTACAGTTCGAGCTCGTGCAGACCTTCGGTGCAGAGGAAACGCCCGACGAAGCGTTGCTGTCTCGCCCGAGCAGCCTCACCACCGATGACGCGGGCAACGTCTACCTCTACGATGTGGGCGACGACCGCCTCCTCTCCTTCGACCCGGATGGGCGGCTCCGTTGGTCTGCCGGGGCGTCGGGGCAGGGGCCGGGCGAGTTCCAGAATGTGCTCGGGGATCCCGTCTGGGATGGAAGCGATCGCCTTTACCTCTCGAACCAGTTCGGTGCGCGCCTCGATGCCTGGTCGACCGACGGCGCATTCGACACCAGTTTTTCGCTGGAAGATGGCGGGGCCACGCGTCTCCAGACGCTCGGGATCTACGATGACACCGTGGTGCTTGCTGCCTTGCGGTATGGCGCCGGTGACATCCTCGTCACGCGGTTCGATCCTGTAGAAGAAGCCGTGGTCGACACGTTTGGCTTGGCCGTTACGCTCGACCCCGCCCCTTTCTTTCCAGGACCTGCCACCGACCTCACGCTGGATGGCCATCGGTTATTTGCGTCGCCCCTGAAATCCGCGAACCATCTTTTCGAGTTCGCGATGGATGGCACCGCCGTGCGAGAAGTACACGTGGAAGCGGACGAGCACCTGGTGGGCGCCGGTACCTACACTGGCGCTGAAGGCATGAGGCAACTGATATTGAGCGACGTATGGGCGCCCCTCCGGATAGGAGATGGACGATACATCCGGTTCAGTTACTGGACCTTGGGCGTGAGCAATGCCGATGACTACGTGCGCCAACTCGTGCAGGGCACGATCCAGCGGAGCGACAGCCAACGCGCCGCTGCCCTGGACGTACTCAACGACGAGGGCCATGTGCTCGGCCGTTTTCAGTGGGACGATATGGCGGCGCTGGATATGGGTGCGCCGGTGGCCTCCGACGCGGATGGTCACCTGTATACGACGGTTCGTTTGCCTTATCCACAGGTGAGGAAATACGCAGTTACGGTAGCGCCCTGACCGTTTCCTGCGTGGTTATTGTTGCGGGCTATCAGGCGTGGGACCTGCCGGGCTCGCGGGCAGCGTTTTTGGGTGGTAGACGATCCGTGGATCGTCTCTACTGGTTGCCCTTCACCTGGCACGCCCCTACCTTGGGCCCTTACCTTGAGGTCTACACTTATCCCCGACCCATCCGCATGACTATGGACGACGCTGCGCCTGCCGATCCAGCGCCCTGGTGGGGTACGTACACACTCCAGGAACAGGAGGGCGCGCGCTGGCAGATCGGGCCGATGGCGCTGTGGGTGCTGCGGGCGCCCCACGAATGGCGCGTCTTTCACAGGCAGGGCGACGATCCGCTCGCCAGCGAGGTGGACACCGAACTACCCCTCCCCGAGGAGGAGCGCATCCGCCTGCTCGATGGTGAGGACAGTAGCCTTAAGGCGCTGCGCTTCAGCGTGCAAAAAACGCAGGCGGAGGTCCGCCTCCATCCCGCCCTCCCCGACCGCCCCGTGGTGGCCCGTCCGGAGAGCCCTATCTTCATCCCGCCCGGTGAGAACGTGACGCTCTACACCAGCGTGCCGGTGTGGATTCGCATCGAAACGGGCGAACTGCAACGCCTTCTCCATGAGCTCCCATCGTTTCGCCTGTCGGACACCTGGTTTGGCCCCAACACGCGCCAGGGCAACCTTTGCTATGCCATCCGCACCTCGGGGCGCTTTCAGCTGGCCGACCTCCCGAAGCGCCTGCACCGCGCGGTAGCACCTGTCAACATCCAGAACCGGGCGGAGGACAACCTGGCGCTGGAGCGACTGGAGATCCCCGTGCAGCATCTGACCCTCTACGAAGACGACGCCAACGCGCTGTGGACGCAGGCGGTGAACTTCACGCGCGGGCCCAACGACCCGGGCGCGCAGGTTCGGCTGACGAAGGGAGCGCCGCGCTATGCGAGCGGGGCAACGGAGCTGCAACCGCCGCGCGAGGAGGCAAAGAAAACGCTGGTCGTAAGCACCTTTGGGGCCCTTGGCTCTCTCTTTTCGCCGTAGCATCTCGATTCACGGATCCCCCTCATGGAGCAACTCTGGACCATCATACAGGACGTGTTTACCCACCCACAACTCGGGACGTGGGTGGAAGCCACCGTCAAGGTGCTCCTGGGCATAGTTCTCGGGCGCCTGGCCGGAACAGGGGTCGTGCGTATCTTCGGCGATAAAGCCGATGCGCACCAAACCATGCTCATCCGCCGCATCACGTTTTACGTGGTGCTTGCTCTATTCGTCATCTCGGCTGTCCATACCCTTGGCGCTGATCTGGGGGTGATCCTGGGCGCGGCAGGCATCCTTACCGTGGCCATCGGGTTTGCCTCACAGACGTCGGTCTCCAACCTTATCAGCGGACTCTTTCTGCTTGGGGAAAAACCCTTCGCCGTCGGGGAGGTCATCAAGGTGGGCAACACCACCGGCGAGGTGCTCTCCATCGACCTGCTCTCGGTGAAGCTCCGCACGTTCGATAACCTGTTCGTGCGGCTGCCAAACGAAACGATGATCAAGTCGGAGATTACCAACCTGCGCCGCTTCCCCATCCGGCGGCTCGACCTGCAGGTGGGCGTGGCCTACAAAGAGGACATGCGCGCAGTGCGAAAGGTGCTGCTCGCGGTGGCCGATGCGAACCCCCTCTGCCTCGAAGAGCCGCGGCCGCTCATCATTTTTCAGGGCTTTCAGGATTCGGCGCTCGGCTTTCAGCTCTCCGCATGGACGCGGTCGGATAACTTCCTGGAGCTCCGCACCGCGCTGCCCACCGAAATCAAGGAAGCCTTCGACAGCGAAGGCATCGAGATTCCCTTCCCGCATCGCACGCTGTACACCGGCGAGATCACCAAGCCCTTCCCCATCCAGCTCATTGAGCCCGCGGCTGCCGAAGCAACATCCGAAGAGGCGTCGTTCACGTCGGACCTGGAGCCCGACGCGGACGATTGAGCAGCGGGCCTGGACTTGCCTCTGGTCTGGTTCCCATGCTCTGCGTGGGAACGCGCAGCGGTACGCTCTGCGTGCCATCAGCCGGCCCTGGACGAGAGAAAACGGCTTGCGTTGACGTCCGTGTCGGGCTGAAGGGGTGGAGCTTCGCCTAACCAGTGGCGTCTGGTGCCGCATTGGATGTAACAGGGAAGCAGACGAGGATATGAGGTTCTCCAGTATAGTTGCTCACTTCACGCAAAAGCCTCTTCTCCCCCGGCGGGAGTGCTGCGAAGCAAGTACCCTTGAGGGGAAGGGCAGGATGAGGGCGACCAAGTCCGGCGACGAGCTACGCCTGGCGCCTTCGCCACACGCTTATCGACGTGGCCGGCAAGATCGTGCGCAGCAGCCGGCAGGTCATGCTTCCGGTGAGGACCTCGGTATGGAACGGACTGGATTGGCAGCGACTCTGGCAGCGAGGGCAGGGCTGCCTGATTTTGCCCCGACCTACTTCAGGTAGCCCGCCCTACGGTCTGCAACACCTACAAGCGTCTCTTCTCATGTAGGATAGGTCTATCTCAACGAGAGAAAACGAGCACAAAGACCGGAGGATCGACCCCAAAAGACCGGCAGACGCGACTCGCGAACACCGCCACCGGGGTTAAGTCCCTATTCTTGTGTAAAGCGGTAGGCCTATAGAAAAGGCCACCGTCTTCTGTTAGGTTAGAGAAAGCATCACCAATCACAAACCTAACATACCAACGATGGCCGACCTTCAGTTTACG
>LKNB01000011.1 GCA_001564055.1 Rhodothermaceae bacterium Tc-Br11_B2g6_7 | reverse complement strand
TGCTTCGTGCCTCGGGGCCAAAGCCTCTAACCAGGCGTCCCGCCCCCCGTCCGAGCGTCCTCGGATACGTCCCGATACTTCGGGAAAGGTGCCCCTCTCACAAGGGAAAATCAACATACCAGCCTCTCAGCAACCCGATTCATCAGTTAGTCGGTACTTCCGCGAAGACCTGCTTCTGCAAAGACGCAGGACGACTCCTGCCGGCTGCCAGCGCCGGGGCATCAGTACGGGAAATTCAGCTTCCAGCCTATAATATAATCTGCAGTCGCAGGCTAAGCCCAGCCGCGCGCTGATTCGAAGGGGTTCTTCATGCATGCGTGGCGTTCGAATGGAAGCCTGGAGGCGGCGCAGGCGATGTAGGAGTGCTGACTGAGGCGCTCCGCCCGTACGGGGATGCGCCGGAGCAGCTGGTCCGTCGGGCCGGATATGACTGATGGACCGAAAACATCAGCACGATGCAGGGATCAGAAGATGGATGGCGTATGAGACGTTTCTACGCCATAGCCCCGCCATGCCCAGCCAGCCCGCGCACATAAGAAAGCGCGCCCTCTACCACCGGCAGAGGGCGCGCTAACCGTTCAAAGAGTAATGAGGTGGAGCCCCGGGCTACGACGCGTGGATCGGGCGGCGATGGGCCGCATGGCCATTGCCCTGGCGCGGCGCGGCAGCCTCATCCTCACCGGTGTGGAACTGTGCCATGAGGGTAGTGAGGGTATCCGCCTGCCGGTTTAGGTCATCAGAGGAGCGAGCAATCTCGGTGACGCCATCGGCCGACTCGGCAGAGACGGTGGAGATGCCCTCCACGCTGCGCGAAATCTGCTCGCTGGTGGTCGACTGCTCCTCGGTGGCTGCCGCAATCTGGTTGACCATATCGACCACCGCGTTTGCTTGCTCCACAATAGCGTCGAGGGAGCGCTGGGCCTTATCGGCGTTGTCAATGCCCTGGGCCACCTCGTCCGTTCCCCGCTGCATCGCCGTTACCGCTTCGCCGGTTTCGCCCTGCACGGCTTCGATCATGCCCGCGATTTCTTTGGTGGCGTTGGTGGTCCGCTCGGCCAGCTTGCGCACCTCATCGGCTACCACCGCAAAGCCACGCCCGTGCTCGCCGGCCCGGGCCGCCTCGATGGCCGCGTTAAGGGCCAGCAGATTCGTCTGGTCGGCAATCTCGTAGATCACGGAGATGATCTCGCCGATCTCTTCGCTGGAGGCCCCCAGGCGCTCCACCGTTTCCGCCGAGTCGTTGACGACGTGTGCGATGTTCTGAATGGAGTCGACCGTTTGCTGCACGACCTCGCCGCCTTCCTCCGCTACCGTGCCACTGCTCTGGGCAAGCTCCACGGTTTGCGTAGCGGTACTGGCGTTGTCCATGATGGTACGGGCCATCTGCTCCACTGCCGCGGCTACTTCCTGAGCCTGGGCTGACTGCTCCTGTGCCCCGGCTGCCAACTGCTCCGCAGAACTGGAGATACGCCCCGCTGCTTCGTTTACCGTTCGGGCTGTACCTTTTACCTGGGTAATGACGTTGCGGAGGCTCTCCACGGTGCGCCGCACCGCCTGCCGGAGGCGCGCAATGTCGTCGTCGCGGTCGCTGACCGCTACATTTACACTTAGGTCTCCATCGGCCACCTGTTCCAGGATTTGCACCAGCGCGGCGGTCTCATCTTGCAGATAGCTCATCAGTTCGTTGTTCTTCTCGCTGGTAAACTTCTCGTTAACGAGCGAAGCGGCAAGCTGGGCGGCATTCCGCACGAAGCGCTCATCGTAGGCATCGAAGGTGTCGCCTTTCGGACCATTCGAAAAGTAGAGGTTGCCGATAGATTTGCCCTGATACATGATGGGCGCAGCCAGGAGGGCCTTCATCTCAGGATGGCCGGCGGGATGGCCCACCGACGCCTCGTGCGTGCTCATGTCGTCCATCCGCATCATCTTCTGATGCTTCTGGATGTGGCCGAGCAGGCCCTTGCCCTCAGGCAGGCGGCCAATGCGGCGCTTATCCTCCTCCGTCATCCCCAGCGTGATGAAGCGATCGATGTTGCCCGCGTCATCAAACACGCTCAGGGCAGCATACTTGGCCTCCAGTTTTTGCTGGACCCCGCCCAGGAATTGCTCAAGCGCCGCGTTCGTCTCTTCCTCCCGCGCAGTCTTGGCCATGATCTCGCTGATGGCATCCATATCCCCCACACTACGCCGGATGGCATGGGCCATCTCTTGTACCGCCCCCACCATCTCCTCAAGCTCGCCGTGGGTGTTGATCTCTGCGAGCTTCTCCGACTTTCCGTAGTTCTTGGCTGCCGTGACCGCAGCCGCGGACAGGTTGTGCACCGGGGTGCCCAGGCGGTGAATGACAGCGGCAGCCATCCCGATAGCGAGAGCTACGCCTATGCCTACCGCAAGGCCCTGAACGAGGATGGATTCAGAGACTCCAATCAAAAGCCCAGCGCCCCACGAAAAGACGCAGAGCACGAAAAATGAAAGTGCCAGCTCTGTGCGAAGCGCGAACGATTTACGTACGGTGGACATAGCCAAGAGAGGGTTGTGTGAGTGTCGGTGTACGCGCCCCACGCCAGCCCAATGGGCCAAACCTTGTAGCGACGCATAGGGGGTATCGGCCCCACAAGGGCGACTTTAACGATTATCGCCACCATCGCTGAAAAGCGTAAAGCGTCCGCATGCAAGCGGGCTCTTCCCTCCCCTATTCAGCTCCCCGCCGGCAGGATTTTCCACATCTCGGGCCACAGGCACGCCAGCCCCGCCCGTCCTACCCAACGGTCACCCCTTACTTATCGCTTCAAATAGGCCAGGGCGTTTTGGCACCGCATGGCAAAGTCCTCAACCTCTTGCGTGAGGGAGGAAAGCTGCCCCTTTATGGCTTCCAGGTCGTCGTCCTGTGCCAGGTCCTCGATGGTCTGACAGTGCGCAGCAAGGGTGTCTCCACATAGCAGCTGACTGCTGGACTTGAGCGTATGGGCCGTCCGTTCCACCAGGCGCGCGTTGGCATGGTGGAGACCCTGGCGCAGGTCGTCCAGCCGCTGGGGGATGTCGTCGATGAACTCCTCGACCAGCTCTTCCACCAGCGCCTGATCGCTCTCGCCCATGTAGCGCTGCAGTTGCTCCTGCATCTGGCGCGTAAAGGCCGCGATGGCCGCCACTTCATCTTCTGATAGGGGGTGAGGTTCAATCGTGCCATTCGATGCAGGTGCTGCTTCAGCAGGCGCGGCACTCCGCCGCTGTGCGGCCTCGGTGGCGTAGGTATCCAGCAGGTCGCCCAGTTCCTGCACCCGCACCGGCTTGCTGAGGTACGCGTCCATGCCTTCCTTCAGGTAGCGCTCGCGGTCGCCCATCATAGCGTTGGCCGTCATCGCAATAATGCGGGGTTGCTGCGCCTTGGGGACGGCCTCGCGAATCGCTTTGGTTGCTTCAAGGCCATCCATTTCCGGCATCTGGATGTCCATCAGCACCACATCATACGGTGTATCGTCTCCTGCAGCCGCTTGCACTGCCTCCAGCCCCTCGCGCCCGTTCTCGGCCAGATCCGCCGTGTAGCCCAGCTTTTTAAGCATCCGCTCGGCCACCTTCTGGTTGATCTTGTTGTCTTCTACCAACAGCAAATCCAACCCATCATCCGTGTCGACTGGCGAGGCGGAAGCGCCTGCCTGCGTTGCCTCGGCGGCCGCGGGCGTGTCTGCCGTGCGCTCAAAGAGTCGCGTCAGGGTGCGGTGCAGGGGCGCGGGCTTCAGGGGTTTGTGGAGCGTGGCCTCCAGCAGCATCCGCCCCTTTTTCGAGTTGCCGATCTCCTGCCCCAATGATGTAATCATGACGAGGGGCGGCACGGGATCCAGCATATCGTGCAACTGCTGCGCCAGCATCAGGCCGTCCAGTTGCGGCATCTGCATGTCGAGCAGGATGACATCAAACGCTGCATGGTCGCGGACCCGTTGGAGTGCCTCCGGGCCGTCCGTAGCCTCGGTGGGCTGCATGCCCCATTTCTTCGTCATGTGCTGCAGGATGCGGCGGTTGGTCGCATTGTCGTCCACGATGAGCACGCGGCGATCGGTAAGCACCGACGGCCCGCCCCGCAAGTAGGCGCGCTTTTCCGTCTTGAGCGCCTCCGCCTGGATGGAGAAGGTAAACGTAGAGCCGACGCCTTCGTCACTCTCCAGCCACACGCTCCCGCCCATCATCTCTGCGAGGCGTTTGGAGATGGTCAGCCCCAGCCCCGTGCCGCCATATTTGCGGGTGGTGGAGGCATCCACCTGTTGAAAGGATTCAAACAGACGCTCCTGCTGTGCCTCAGGGATCCCAATGCCGGTATCCTTGACGGCAAAATACACGTCATGCAGCGAGGCGTCCCCATCGTCTTGCGTTTCGCTGGAGACGGACACCACCACCTCGCCCTCCTCCGTAAACTTGATCGCATTGGAAAGCAGGTTGATGAGGATCTGCCGCACCCGGGTGATGTCGCCGCGGAGGGCGGCCGGCACCGTCTCGTCCATGAGGTAGGCCAGCTCCAGGCCTTTGTCGGCGGCCTGAGGTGCCACCATGTCAAGCGCATCCTCTACGCAACCCCGCACGTCGAAGCGCTCCTGCTCCAGGTCCAGTTGTCCGGCTTCGATCTTGGAGAAGTCCAGGATGTCGTTCAGGATGGTCATGAGCGCATCCCCGCTGGTGCGGATCGTCTCCACAAACTCGGCCTGCTCTGGTGCCAGGGGGGTGTCTTGCAACAGGCTCGTCATCCCCACAATGCCATTGAGCGGGGTCCGGATCTCGTGGCTCATGTTGGCCAAAAACTCCGACTTGGCGCGCGTTGCCGCTTCGGCCTCGGTCTTGGCCGCCTCCAGCTCCTGCGCGTAGTCCCGCAGCGCCTGCTCGGCTTTCAGCCGCTCGGTAACGTCGGTGCACGTGCCCGCGATGCCGCTGATGAAGCCGTCGGCGTCGGTCTGGATCTGGGTGAAGACCTCCACCCAGCGCACCTCTCCCCCGCGCGACAGATACCGCACGGTGTAGCGCACGTCTTCTTCGGTGCCATTGAGCAGCGGCTCGATGCACGCCTGGCTCTTTTCCCGATCGTCCGGGTGCATGTACGTGTAGAAGGGCGTCCCCAGCGATTCCTCAATGGAGTAGCCCGTGATGTCTTCCCATGCGCTATTCAAAAAGACCCACCGGCCTTGCAGGTCGGTCTGGAAGATCACCTCCTTCACGCTGTTGACCACCGAGCGGTAGCGCTCCTCGCTGGCACGGAGCTCCTCTGCCATGCGTTGCTGCTCGGTGATGTCGCGCGCCAGCGTAGCCACGCCCATGACGTGGCCGCGGTCGTCGATGAGCGGCGTGTTGTGCCACTCACAGGTGATCGTTTCACCGCTCTTGGTCCTGTTCTGGTTGATGTTGTACGTCCCACCGTCCTGCTGCAGGAGCGCCGTCCAGATGTCGGCCACATCATCCACGATATCGTCCGGGAGGATGAGCTCGTTCATGCTGCGTCCCTGCGCTTCCTCGGCCGTATAGCCGAACATGTCTTCGGCCGCTGGATTCCAGGCGTTGACGCGTCCGTCGGCCGTCCACTCAATGAAGGCCAGCGGCGAGCGGCGCACATGCAGGGACAGCTTTTGCTCAGACGTGCGCAACTGCTCCTGCGCGGCACGCTGCTCGGTTACATCCCGGATGATGCCCAGAAATCCCAGCAGCTCGTCGTCGGCATCGGTGACGGGCAGCATCACCGCGCGCCCCCAGAAGCGCTTGCCGCTTTTGCGCAGGAAGGGCAGCTCTTCGGAGGCGGGCTCGTCGGGGGCTTCCTCAGCGATAGCGGTGCAGCGGTTGGCCATCGTTTGGTTGCGTCGGGGCTGCAGCAGATCCAGCGGCTCGCCCTGAACGGCATCGGCCGCATAGCCAAATACCGACGAGAAGGCCGGATTGACCATCTCAATCGCGCCCTCATTGTTGGCAAATACAACCGCGTCGGGGATGGAGCGGAAGATGGCCTCAAACTCGGCTTTCTTCTCCTGTAGCTTCCGGGCCGTCCGCTTCTGGTCGGTGATGTCGCGGTGGATACTGAGGATGCACGGCCGCCCGTCTACTTCAATAACGGAGGCATTCACCAGAATGCGAATGGGTTCGCCGTCGGCCCGGCGGTGCGTGCTCTCGAAGTTCTTGTTGCTGCGGTGCCGGAGGATGTGATCCACCTCTTCCTGACCGCGGGAGACGTCGACGGTAAACTCGCGGAGAGACTTCCCGATCAGCTCCGAGGCGGGGAGGCCGTACAAATCGCAGGCGCGCTGATTGGCCTCCAGGATGACCTCGTTGTCCGGCTCGAAGACGAGGGTCGCGTCGTTGGCCACCTCAAAGAAGGTCCAGTCGGGCCGATGCGCGCGCCGCAGTTCCAGCTCGCTCATCACCAGCCCGGCCAGGTCGGCCAGGCGCCCGCGGTCGGCACTGCCAAACGCCTTAGGGGCGTCATTCAGCAGGTGCAGCGTGCCGATGCACACGCCTGTAGGCGTCAGCAGCGGGGTGCCCGCGTACCACGCGGCCGGCACCGTGCCAAATACCTGTGCGGTCTCGTAGGCAGCCGCCGATAGCGTCGTGACCACCGTTTGCTCCGTCGTGGTGACCTCGCGGCACGGCGTGTCGGGCGTGGGCATGGCCTCCGGGTACTGCGCTGCCGCCGGGCCTGCTGCCGAGAGGATCCACTGGCGATCCGGCCGTACAATGCTGATCGCCGCCAGCGGCACGTCGAACACGGCACAGGCCATGTCCGTGATGCGATCGAAGGAGGCATCGCGCCCGGGGTGCAACAGGTCATACTGCCGAAGGGCCTCCCGCCGATCGGCAACGCTAACCGCTGGCGTTGACGCCCGCGCCGTGCGCCCGCGCGCTCCGGGCGGTTGGGGCGTAGAAGATGGTTTGGAGATCGGCATCACGGATATCAGACAGCGGCGGCAACGGTACAGGACTGAGGACAGAACCCCCCGCGCTGGCGCTGGCTTCCTAATCCCACAGGTCCTATCTCACAGAAGTATCGACGTTTCGGAAGCAACGTTTAATAGATGGGGCATGCCCGGAGATGGCGCGCGCGCACACATTTCAGAGCGAACACTGGATAAGGTACGCACTGCATTGATCACAGCACAAAAGCATGTTATTGAGTGCCATGGGAAGAAGATGGAGCGTTTGGCGTGCAAGGTGTGTTTCCCATCATACCGTCTGTCTTCATGCACCATCGGCTTCCCCTGGTCACGTGGCTGCTGCTCGGCGTGCTCCTTTCCACCGTTGTGGCCTGTACCGCCGAGCAGTCGTTGCCGTCTGGCCTCCCGCTGGTGTCGGTGGTGGCGCCGGCCGCCGCTCCCGTGGTGGCCGACTCGGCGCGCTACTGGAGCATGACGTTCGATGCGCGTCGACCGCACGAACCAGAGGACCTCGACCGGCTGGCCGCCCTCGGGACCACCCATCTCACGCTGATCCCGTTTGGCTTTCAGGAACACATCGATACGCCTGCCATCCGCATGAACACCGATGCCCGCTGGTATAGCGAGAGCGACGATGGCATTCGGCAGATTTCCCTTGAGGCCGAGGAACGCGGCATGGGGCTCATCCTCAAGCCACATGTGTGGATTGGGCGCTACGATGCCGGTGGGCAGACGCGCGCAGACCTCGGCTTTGAGTCGGAGGACGACTGGACATCGTGGGAAGCCGACTACCGGCGCTTCATGCTGCATTATGCCACCCTGGCACAGGAGGTCGGGGCCGATGTGCTCGTGGTCGGCACGGAGCTGGCCCGCGCAGCGCGAGAGCGCCCTGCCTTCTGGCGTGCCCTTATTGCGGACGTCCGTGCCCGTTACGACGGGAAGCTCACCTATGCCGGCAACTGGCACGATGAGTATGCCGACGTGCCGTTCTGGGACGCGCTTGATTACATCGGGGTGCAGGCCTACTTCCCCCTCACCAACTCGCCGGGCCCACCGGCTGTGCGGGAAGCTGTCGCCGGCTGGGACCGTCACGCGGAAGCACTGCACGACCTTGCCATGGAGATGGATCGGCCCGTGCTATTCACGGAGATTGGCTATCGCAGCGTGTCCTACGCGGGCCAACGCCCCTGGGCCTGGCCGCAACGCGATGAGCCGGTGCCGCCCGACGAGGCCGCGCAGGCAGCGCTGTATCAGGCCTTTTTCGAGCGCTTTGCGGAGGTGCCCTGGTTCGCCGGTGCGGTTTTCTGGAAGTGGCACCCGGCCGCGGAGGGCGACCGCCCGCTGGCGTTCACGCCACAGGGAAAAGCCGCGGAGGATGTGCTGCGCAGCGGGTTTCAACGTACCCGGTGAGGACGTAAGGCACAGGGCCCTGTGTATCGCAGGCCTCGATTTCGTATACTGACAGGTGTACACGGCCGGCAGTCCGGTCCACCGGACCTGTGCCCTTCTACCCACCACCTCGCCTCTCTGCCTATGTCTTGCCTCGTCCATACCCATTCGTCGCCCCGCCCCCGTGCCGATGCGTTGTTCGTGCCCCTCACAGTTGGGCTGTTTGTCCTGCTCCTCCTTGCATGGCCCGGCGCCGAGGCCCACGCACAGGCCGATGCCCTGAAAGCCCAGATTGACCAGCGGGCAGCAGAAATCGAGGAGGAGGTCATCGCCTGGCGGCGCCATTTCTACGCGAACCCGGAGCTGTCCAACCGCGAGTTTGAGACGGCTGCCTACATCGCCGACTTCCTGGAGGAGCTCGGACTGGAGGTTACCACCGAGGTAGCCCACACCGGGGTCGTCGGGCTGCTGGATACGGGGCGGCCGGGGCCGGTGATTGCGCTACGCGCCGACATGGATGCGTTGCCGGTCGAGGACCGCGCCGATGTGCCGTTTGCCTCCACCGCTACGGGCGAGTACCGCGGGCGTGAGGTGCCTGTCAAGCATGCCTGCGGACACGATACCCACATCGCTATGCTCATGGGCGCTGCGCAGATTCTGACCGAGATGCAGGAGGAGCTCCACGGGCAGATCAAGTTTATCTTTCAACCGGCAGAAGAGGGCACGCCGCCGGGCGAAGATGGCGGCGCTGAAATGATGGTAGCCGAAGGCGTGCTGCAAGACCCGGACGTAGACGTCATCTTTGGGATGCATATCTCCTCCCAACTGCCCGTGGGCCACATCGAGTACCGCGAGCGCGGCATCATGGCAGCTTCTGACGTCTTCGAGATCACCGTGCATGGCACGCAGACGCATGGCTCCACACCCTGGACCGGCGTAGATCCCATCGTGACGGCGGCGCAGATCATCAACGGGCTGCAGACGGTCGTCAGCCGGAAGACCGAGCTCACCAAAGCCGCCGCAGTCATTTCCGTGGGCATCATCGAAGGCGGGGTGCGCAATAATATCATCCCGGAAGAGGTGACGATGATCGGCACCATCCGCACGCTCGATGAAGAGATGCAGGACAAGATTCACGACGACATCCGGCACGCGGCCACCACCATCGCCGAAAGCATGGGCGCCACAGCCGATGTGGAGATCCGCCGCGGCTATCCGGTCACATACAACGATGTCGATCTCACGCAACGACTGCTACCCACGCTGAACGGCGTAGCCGGTGCGGACAACGTGCACTATATCAACCCTATCACCGGCGCTGAGGATTTTTCGTTCTTCCAACAGCAGGTGCCGGGCCTGTACGTGTTTGTCGGCGGCATGGCCGAGGGCTTCACGCGCGAGACCGCCCCGCCGCACCACACCCCGGAGTTTATCCTCAACGAAGACGGTATGCAGCTTGGCGTTCGCACGCACGGGCATGTGGTGGTGGATTACCTCTTCGGCGACGAGTAACCGCGTTCGCACCCTGCCGCATGCCTACTCCATCGCTTCCAGCACCGCCGCGATGATGTCGTCCAGCTGGCTGTTGTCGATCCATCGCAGGACCACTACGAGGTCGTGCTCGGGGTCTACGTAGACGATGTTGGCGCCGGCCCCGGCGTGATAGAACGCGGAGGCCGGGGCGCTGGGCAACAGCTCCTGCTCCGTGTTCACGAACCAGTTCATGTAGCCGTAGGTTGGGCGCTGCTCCGTGGGCGTCAGCGAGCGCTCGATCCAGTCCTCGGACAGCAGCTGCCTCTCGCCCCACTGGCCCCGGCGGAGCGTCAGCAGCCCAAAGCGCGCCAGGTCGCGGCCGCTGATGAACATACCGCCGCCCCAGTGCCCCCCGCCGCTCACCGACTGCACATGGAGGCCCTCCTCTTCTACCCACGAGTTCTCATACCCATGCCACTGCCAGGTGCGGGAGGCGCCGATGGGGTCCATCACCTCCTCGCGTAGGACGCGCGGCAGCGGTTCGCGAAACACCCGCAGCAGCGACAGCGCGAGCCGGTTTACGCGCACATCGTTGTATTTCCACCGCGACCCCGGCGCCTCCAGTTCGCGCTCGTGGTACCGCCCGCGCTGCCCCGTAGGACGATCGGCCCAGTCGGGCTTGCCGAAGAGCGTCCCCTCCCACTCGCTCGTCATGTTGAGCAGGTGATGCCAGGTGATATCCCGGTTCTGCGCCGAGTCAAAGCCGCCATCTTGGACGTAGGCACGCACCGGGTCGTTCACATCGCGGATCAGTCCGCGGTCAACCGCGATGCCGGCCGTGGCCGATAGAAAGCTCTTCGTGACGCTAAACGTCATGTCCACGCGGTGCGGCTCGCCCCACTCCGCCACCAGATAGCCGTCGCGCAGGATGAGGCCCGTCACCGGCCCGCGTTCCTTCGTCGGCCCGATGATCTCGTTGTGGGGCTCGCCGGCAAAGGCCTGCGCGATGTAGAGGTCAAGGTCCGTGGGAATGTCGGACGCCGCGGCCTGAGCCCGCTCCACCGCCGTGGCCAGGCGCTCCGCATCAAACCCGGCCTCCTCAGCAGACCGCGTCTCCCACGCGGGCCCATACGATGGCACATAGACGTCCTGTGCCTGCGCCAGGCTGGCCCAGGAGAGGAGTAAGCCGACGAGGAGGAGCGCGCGCAGGCGGGGAAGCGACATCATGGTGGTGTGGCGGATGGATGAGACATGTGCGGCCCTCAGTATACAATGCCTTCACGACAGCCACCAGCTCCCGACTCGTCTACGGCCATGGATTCCTGCGCCCATTCCTGAGCGTCCCCATCCGAGTCATCTTGACGAATGCCTGTGAGCAAGCGCCTGCCCTCGACACCGATCGAGGGATCTCCCACCTATCGGCTGGCTACGGTCTCCACCCCGGAGCCGCCCTGTGCACCCCGTCAGCCACGGCCTCAGACGTAAAACGGCGGGGCCCACAGCCAAACACCGCGCATTTTCTCGGCGCCTGTATTTTCCTCCCGCGCGTTCGTACCTTTGGCATCGCCTTGTCCTGTTTCTAACGTTTGCCCTAAAGGTTATGCGCTCTTTGCTACCGCGCCTGCTGTGCTTTGCTTTGTTGTTCATGCTCGTCCTCCCGGCCATGGCGGCTGAGGACGACGCGGCCACGCTGTTCGACGATGCCCGTCTGGCGTGGGATGCCGGCGACTACGTGGACGCCCTGGAGGGCTTTCGGGCTGTGCTGGATCATGCCGACGGGGAGGCCTTTTTCGACGATATCGCGCTGATCACCGGCGAGCTGTACCGTACGATGGAGTTGGCGGAGGACGGTGCGAATCCCCGGTTCAGCCCCGATGGTCAGCTGGCCGCCTATGAGCACAGCGCGAACGGCATGACCTTCACGCACGTGCTGGATGTAAGCGGCGATGCGCCCGTGGAAATCGACCGGTTCGAAGGAACGGACCTGGCGTTTGCCCCCGATGGGCAGTCCGGCGCCTACCTGAAGACCACCCCCACCGACACCGTGCGCGTGCTGGCCGAGCAGCTACAGCAAGCCCGGCAAGCCCGCAACGCCCCCGAGGTTCGCCGCCTGGGCCGCGCGCTGGGCTGGGAAGTGGCGCGCGCCACGCAGCTCCGCCAGCGCACGTTTGCCGACGAGGCGTCCACGCCGCTGCCGCACGACGGGCTGCTCGTTACGGCGCCGCTCTACGATGCGCAGACAGGCCACCTGTTCGTGACCGGGATGCGGGAAGATCAGCCCGATCACTCGTCCATCTACCGCCTGTCCGATGAGGGTGCCACGCTCACCCCGGTCCATCCGGAAGGCCCCGGGTACCGCGTTGCGCCGGTGCCGGCGGCCAACAGCGACATGCTACTCTACAGGCTCGCATCCGAAGCCCCCATTCCCGTCCCGGACGACCACGTGGAGCGCCCCACCGAGAGCCGCGAGCGTGGCGGGCAGGTGGTGCTGCTCAGCATGGGCGACGGAAGCGAGACCATCTTCACAGGCACGGCACCGCTGCTTTCCGCTGACGGCTCGACCGTTGTCTACCAGACAGCGGCAAGCGACACCACGCGCTTCCACAGTCGGCGCCTGGCCTCGCCAGACTCCTCTCATACCATCCACAGCACTACCGCCACAGTGCGCTCCCCCGCCCTCTCCCCCAGTGGTCGCCACCTGGCCTTCAACCAGCAGCCCACCATCAGCTGGCAGGTGTACCTGACCGATACCGAGACGGGCGACACGCGCCAGTTCACGCGCGACATCCAGCACGAGCTCTTTCCCCACTTCCTCTCGGACGACCAGCTGCTCGCCAAGATGGGCGAGTTTCGGCACCGGCGCTCCCACGTGTACGATGTAGCCTCGGGCGACGCCCATCGCCTCTTCCACAACAACACCGTGCGCACGGTGTCGATGGAATACGAGTGGGTGCCCTCCCGTGCGGGCGATCGCCTGCTGATCCGCGCTCAGCGCGATGGCAACACGATATCCGAGGAGGAAGGCATCTTTCTCGTCGACCTCACCACGCGGATTTCGGAGGCGACCCTGCGCGACCGCATCGCGGCGCAGTTAGCAGCCGAGCAAGCCCTGCGGGCCAATGCCGAAGCCATGTTCGCGCCCATCCGGGAAACGGTAGAGGCGGCCACCGAAGAGGTCAATATCACGCGCCTCTCTGAGCACCAGAAGGCGCTCTACGACTTCGACTCGAAGTACTACACCGAGCCTGGCAATCGGAAGGCCAGCGCGTACATCTACGAAACGCTGGCCTCGTTTGGCTATGAGCCCGAGCTGCAATGGTTTATGCCGAACAACCGGGATAGCACGGCGAACGTTATCGCCCGGCTGGAGGGGACCACGCACCCGGAGGTCACCTACATCTACAGTGCCCACTTCGACTCTGTGCTGGGCAGCCCCGGCGCGGATGACAACTCAACCGGCACAGCCATTCTGATGGAGATGGCCCGGGTGCTCAAGGACAAGGAGCTGCCCGCAACCATCATCTTTGCCTCGCTGACGGCGGAGGAGGCGGGCCTGCTGGGCGCGCGCGAGTTTGTACGCCGCGCGGATGAAGAAGGCCTGCAGGTGGCCGGGGTCATCAACAATGACATGATGGGCTGGACGCGCCACCACCGGCTCGACAACACCATCCGCTTCTCCAACTATGGCATCCGCGACATTCAGCACGCCTCCGCCCACCTGTTCTCCGACCTCATCACGTACGACTCCCGCTACTACCGCTTTACCGACGCCCAGGTGTTCTTTGAAGCCTACGGGGACGTCATCGGCGGCATCGGGTCCTATCCCATCCTGGGCAACCCCAACTACCACCAGCCCACCGACCGGTTCGAGACCATCAACCACCACCTCGTGCGGGCGGTGGCGCAAGCCACGACGGGCGTCTTCGTGAAACTGACCCACACGCCGTCCATGATCCGCGGCCTCGAACGGGCCGATGATACGGTCACCTGGGAAGAGCCGCTGGAAACGGACATCACCCACTTTGAGGTGCAGGTGACCCACGCAACCGGCGAAACGGAGGTGTTCGAAACCGAGGAGCGGTCCTTCACGCACGAGGCGCTGCCCGATGCCGACGCTATTGAGGTCCGTGCGGTCAACGAACGCGGGATGCACGGCTGGGACTGGGCGGAAGTGCAATAGAACGCAGCGCGCTGGGTGCCTGCATGGCATGGGGTACTCATATACAGTCGGCAGGATTAACGGCCTGCCATATCATATTATATTGAAGTGGCAAGCCGCCCGTATCGGCGAGCCCCTATATTTTCCTCCACTGGGAACTACCATGCCGCATCGGGGTGCGGTCCTTATTATACCTTTTTATGCACCCAGCGCCCGCACACGGCGGATACAGGGGCATACCACCGACATCCCAGTGAGGTCTTGCCATGCCGGCCAATCAAAACTACCGTGGGTCGTTTTTTCGCAGTATCCCTGCTGTGCTCGCTTCAGCCCTCTTCTGCACACTTCTGCTGATGGCGCTGGCTCCGCGCGTTGCCCATGCGCAGGTGAAGCACACACCAATGACGACCGCTTCATCAGCGACAGACGCGTCTGTGGTTTCGGCGGACTCCTTCGCTACAGCGTCCCTACACGTCGCACACCCCTCCCCGTTTGAGAACCTGGCCCGCAACCGCGTTTTCGTTGAGTTGCTGGGGTCTGGGGCCACGTACAGTGTGAACTACGAGCGGCACCTCGCCGGGCGATGGAGTGGACGCATCGGGTATTCTCAGGTAAGCAGCCAGGGAGATTACTTTGGCCTTACGACCGACCGGGACGGTCACGTCCGCTCGATACCCGTGACGTTTAGCTACCTGACCGGCGCCCGCGCCAGCGGACTGGAGCTGGGATTGGGCGCCACATTGCTTTGGGACAACAGCACCATGGAAACCATCGGCGCTCTCAACCTGGACGTGGACCCGTCGCGTCGTGTGTTCGGGACGGCCATCGTAGGCTACCGCTACCAGCCCGAGCGCCAGGGTGTGCTTTTCCGTGTAGGACTGACCCCCATCCTGTGGGTCTCTGACTATACGCTGCGCGCGTTTCCCTGGGGTGGCATTAGTGTAGGCTACGCGTTTTAGCGCGTCCTCTTACGCTTAACGGTTCTGCAGCACTACGCACGACGCCACGCGTCATACAGGTAGAAGGCCGCCACGACAAGGGCGTGCGTGATTTCACCGCTGCGGATACGCTGCGGAACCGTAGCCGGGTCGATGAGGACGACGTCAAGGTCTTCCGTGCCATCGGGTTGGGGCGGACCGACGCGGTACGCATCGGGGGCGAGGACGGTGTAGCAACGGTTCGACTGAATGGCGGGGTTTGGCTCTACTACGCCCAGGTCAATCACCCGATCGCTGATGTAGCCCGTCTCTTCGCGCAACTCCCGGAGCCCCGCAGCTGCTGGGTCGTCATCGCCCGGATCTACCATACCGCCAGGGATTTCCAGCGTCACCTCCTTCGTGCCGTGCCGGTACTGCCGCACAAACACGAGCTCGCCCTCCGCGGTCACCGGCACGACGTTGACCCAGTCGGGCGAATCGATCACGTAGAAGTCGTGCGTCGTGCCCGTGGCCGGTGCGCGGCTCGTTTCCTCATGCACGGTGAAGACGCGGTAGTCGCCGCGCAACGAACGGTTGAGGAGCGGCCAGGGCGCGGGCATACAGGGATCGGTCAGTTACGGGCGACAGGTGGAGATGCGGGGCCAAAGTAAACGAGACCGCCACCGCGCCCGCCAAGCAGCAACGCCGGGGCGCCGGTGTCATAGAGATCCACGAAGAGCGGCGTCGCGTACCGCGGAACGTCCAGCGGCAGCGGCTCCGGGGTGCCCCATACGGGGGCCGGCCCCGTGCCGAGGTTACGGTGCATCACCAGCCCATCCCCTTCCGAGCCCAGGACCAGATCGAGGGTGCCGTTGCCGTCCACATCATGAAAGGCCGGTGCACTGCGGCGGTCCAGCTTTACGGTATCAAAGGCGTCTTCCTGCAAGGCAAAGGTCGGCGCCTCTGCCGTACCCTCGTTCTGAAAGAGGTACACGCGCCCATTTGAGGCGCCGGTCACGATGTCGAGCAGGCCATTGCCGTTCAGGTCCACGAGCGAGGGGATGGAGGTGTTGCCACGCGGCGTCTCCAGCGCGTGCGTGTCGTCCTTCACGAACTGCGGAATGCCATCGTCGTCGAGCCCGTCGTTCGTGTAGATGAGTAGTTCGCCACGCCAGGTACCCAGCACAAGATCGAGGTCGCCATTACCCGTCAGGTCGCCGAGGGCGGGGGCGTAGTCGTACACCTTGGGCAGATCGAGCGTGCCCCGGTACTGGAAGTCGGGCGTTTGCGCCGTGCCCTCATTGGCGAAGAAATGCACCGTGGAGGTCTGGCGGTTGTCGGGGTCGATGCGGTTGGCCAGCAGCAGATCCTTGGCGCCATTGCCCGTCAGGTCACCGGCAGCGGCCGTCGATTCGCTGCCAATGTTGATGGTGCGCAGGAAGGTCTCGGTCTGCAGCTCATACATATCGGGCGCCGTAGCTTCGTAGTAGAGGAAGTTGGCATCCAGCGTGGCGTTGGGATCGTGCGCCCCGCCCAGCACCCCCACGAACAGGTCCTTGATGCCGTTGCCCGTCCAGTCCACGAGCGCCGGGGCGTTGTAGCCGGAGGACTGGACCGGGTCATTGGGCGGAAACACCTGTGGCTGCGTCCGAAAGTCCGGCGCCCCGCACCGGCCCTGGTTTTCGATGAGGAGCAGACTGGGCTCAAAAAAGTCGCCCCAGAAGAGGTCGATCTGGCCATCATCATTGTAGTCCGCAAATGCCAGCGAATTCGCTCCGTGGGCCATCGTCCCAAACTGGGTGATGATCTCGATGCCCTCAAAGCGGTCAGTCACGAGATCGAATTGGGGGATGCCGGTTTCATCAAACCCCTTAGCTTTGAAGCGCGTGATGGTGCCATCCAGCCGCCCCAGGAACAGATCGGGGAGGCCGTCGCAGTCGATGTCCGCGATGTTGGGGATGTTCTGCCGATCCGAGAAGACGGGTTCGCCGTGCACATCGCGCAGGGTGTCCGCCGCCAGCGTGAAGGCTGGCGCCTCTGGGGTCCCGGTGTTGCGGTAGTAGCGAATGTAGTTGAAGGGCGACTCAGAAATCAGATCGTATTGCCCGTCGCCCTGCGGATCCACAAACCGAAACCACTCCCCCACCGGCAGCTCCTGAAACCGGTCGGTGCGCCATTCGAGTGTACGTCCGCCCTCGCCGTTGGGCACGTTCTCGAAGAACATGAGCTGATTTGACTGCTCCTGCACAAACAGGTCCGGGTATCCGTTGCCGTTGATGTCCACAAACTGCGGGCGCGGATTGTTGAAGCCACCGGTAAACGGATGGTCGTACGGCACCCCTTCCGCATCGCGCACCTCAAACGGGGCCACCTGTCGCTCGTAGTCCTGGGGGAATGCCGGGCGGGCTTCCGGGCGATCCGTTTCAGCATCGGGGCTAACCGTAGCACAGGCCGTTCCCAGGCACAGCACGAGGGTGAGGGCGAGTAGGTGGCGGAGGGAGGGCATGGGGATGGCGTGTGGGGGTGTGGGCGTTTGGGGGTGTGGGCGTTTGGGGGTTTTGTAGCCTGAGGCACGGTCGCCTTTAACCCCCGTCATCCTCAGCGCAGGATCGCGCCAGCAAGCCGGAGACGACGGGGGATAGCCGGTACAGGCCGACGACAGGCTCGGCTCTACTGCCACTGGCGGGTGCCGATGCCGGTGGGGTAGACGCCAACCTCAATCACCTGCACCACCTCCAGCGTCTCGGTGTCGATGACCGCAATCGTACCGGGGCGATCGCCCGTGCTATGATCGTGGCCCTCATGACCGTTGTGGTCCCCGTGATTGCTGTGGTGACCGTGGTCGCCGTGGTCATTCCCATGGTCGCTGTGGTCGCCGTGGGTGCCCCCCTGCCCTGCCGTGGCGGCCATGTCCTGCATCATATCCTCCATCATCCCCCGCTGGTGGTTATTGGAGATGTAGAGGTGGCGGCCATCGGGGGAGAGCGCGGCGCCGTGAGGCTCAGCAAAGGCGTCGTGCTCCATCGTGTGGGTTACTGCCCGCTGCTCCACGTCTACCACACTCACCGTGTTCGATTGCTTGTTGGGCACGTAGATATGGCGACCGTCCGGGCTGTAGATGGGATGCCACGGCTGTGCGCCGACGGCCACCTCATCGGTAAGCGTGAGGCGGCCGTCGGCTGCCACGTCGAACAGCAGCAGTGTACCAGTGAGCTGCCCCGTCCCAGCCATCTGGCGTCCATCCGGAGAGGCCGCGAGCTGCACGATCACGTGCGGGGCGCCATCAACGGTAGAGAGGTCGCCGCGCAGGCTCTCGGGATCCAGCCCGATGAGCTGGTTGGTGGCCAGGCTGGCCGTGTACACAAACGCCCCCTCCGCGGTGATGGCAAGTGCGTGCGGGCGGTCGAAGAACACATCTACCTCCTCCAGCGCACCAAGGTCATCACGCGGCGCCATGCCAATACGCTGCGGCGGATTTACCGCCATCATAGAGCGGGCGATGAACAGCGTATTTTCGGTGGGGTGGAGCGACATCAGGCCGGGCGCCTCCATGGTGGCGCGGTCGACCAGTTCGTTGTCTGCATTAAACTTAAGCACGGTGTTTTCCGTGATGAGCGACACGTACCAGGCTGACCCGTCCGGCTCCGCAATCACGTGATGCGGCGAGGCATTGGCGGAAAAGCCGAGCGCGGTGAGATCCACGGTTTCGATGACCTCATGCGTGGACATGTCGATGATGGCCACGGACGCTTCGCCCTGGTTGGCCACGTACAGCAGGTCGCGCTCGCCCGTGGCGTCCTGTGCCAGCGACGAACCCACGGTGAACGCAAACAGGCTAACAGTAAGAAAAAGAGCAGAGAGCAGGCGCATGGGGGCGTAAGGGTTCATCAGAGGTACGGCGGGAAGGGCACAACGAAAACACGGGGGAGGCTGGGAAGCCCCGCCCCGTGTTGATAACGCAAGAAACGTGCGCGGCTGTGAAGCCGAGCCCTACGGGTAGTCCGAACTACAGAGCTGGGGCATCGGCGCGCGGACGCACCATGAAGATGCCTTCGCCAATGCTATTGACGAGGATCGTGCCGCTCTCGAAGTACGGATAATTGCTCCAGGAGCCCGAGAAGCCCGGGCCGGACTGGAACGGCGCCGTATCGAACCGGCCGACTTCCACCGGATTCTCCCGATCGGAGATGTCCAGCACGTGCAACCCGGCCCGGTAGTTGGACTGGTACATCAGGTTGCCCTTGATGTAGATGTTGTGGGTGGATGCTGTGGTGTCGTGGAAGTACTCTTCCACCAGCTGCGGATCTTCCAGATCTTGCATATCCCAGATCAGGGTGCGCGTGTTGTCTACCAGCCCGTTGAGCTCGTCCAGCTCATCGTTCACGTAGAAGTAGCGCATGTCTTCATCGAGCCAGCCCTGATGCACGTAACCGTAGTTGGGGTACGTACCGATGGAAAGCGCCACCGGGTTATCCTTATCCGTGACGTCGGCTACGCTAATAGCCGTTTCGTTGGCGCCGAAGCAGATTTCCTGCCCCTGGTAGCGCTCGTCCGGGCCGTTGTAGATGACGCACTGGACGTCGTGGATGTAGCCCGTGCCGCTGCGGCCGGTGCGCTCATCGGCAAAACAGCCCCTGAATTCCGGATTCAGCGGGTCGTTGATGTCGACCATGTGCAGCCCGCCGCCACACGTTTCGCCGCCACCACTGGCGCCCACGATGTACGCAAAGCCGGTTTCCTCATTCAGTTCTACGTTGTGCGCGCTGTTGATGCGGTCATAGAGCACCGTCGCTTCAAAGCTGACGGGATCATCATCGGCATCATAACGGTCGCGCAGCTGCGTCAGGTCAAAGATCTGCATGCCGTGCTCGCCGGCGTTATCCGAGACCGTGATGGAGTAGTTGCCAAACACCTTAGTGTCGCGCCAGGAGCTGGAGCGGGCGCCGTCCGTCATAGGCAGCTCGCCCAGGTACTTGGGGTTAAGGGCATCGGTGACGTCCACGAAGGCCAGCCCGTCGGTGCGGCCAACAAGCGCGATTTCGCGGCCTTCCTCTTCGTCCGTCCAGCCCCACACGTCGTTCGTGTTGGTGGTGCGCTCGCCGCCAATGTGGCGAATCGGGAGGAAGGAAAGCAGATCGACGTTGGAGCAATCGAACTGGGCGATGCGGCCGTCTTCACAGTTGTGCTGCTCCCCCGTGATGGCCGGCAGCCCGATGTCGGGATCGCCTTCCAGCATGGTGGCGACGTTCCAGGTATCCTCTTCCTGCTCAAAGATGGCTGCGCTGCCCGCACCGGCGGTGGTGCCCGGCAGGCCCGCGACCATCAGGCCAGGGGCCGCGGCGAGGGTGGCGCCAAACATGGGACGGCCCTCAGCTTCGGGCGAGGTGTGCTTGCGCGCGCCACTCCAGGCGCCGCTATCGGCGTCACGGGTAAACTGGTAGAGGAAGCCCTGCCGGCGCTCGGCGGCCGGCGCACCCGCCCAGAGGCTCTGGCCGTCGTAGGCTACCGCGGTGCCGAACTGCTGCGGGCTGCTGCCATCAAACGGCTGCAGCACGCTGCCGGCGTCCCAGGAATCGTTATCCGCATCGAAGGCAAACGTCACCACGGCTCCGGTGGCGCCATGGCGAGGGGCTCCTACCAGGAGTTGTCCGTCGTGCAGGTGCAGGGCCGAACCCATCCGGGCCCCGTCATCTACGCCACGCACGTTCAGCGCGCCAAGGTCCGTCCAGGCATCCGCTTCTGCATCGAAGCGGTAGGCATAGACGGCTCCGCGATCCTTCTGCGGGGCGCTGACCACGAGATGATGGCCTGCCGCTGCGATGCGCGTTCCAAACTGGTCGCCCGCCTCAATATCGCCTGCCTGGATGGATTCGCGCAGCGTCCATTCTTCATCAACGGCTTGATACGCGTACACGCGTCCGGCGGCATCGGCTTCCTGGCTCGCGCCCACGTACAGCCAGCCGTCCCCGAGCGCCACGCTGCTGCCAAAGGCCTGCGTCGTGTCGGACGGCGTCATCTTCGCCACTTCGGCCCACGTATCGTCGTCCGTGCGCTCAAACAGGTACGCTGCGCCGAACGGCTCAGCCTGCGGAGCGCCGACCAGCACCCGGTCGCCCGCTACCGCGAGCGCCGAGCCAAACTTGGTCCCGACCTCTTCATCTTCCGCGGCAATGCGGCCCATCTCGGCCCATTCGCCGTCGTGCTTGTGGAAGACGTAAACCAACCCGGGCACGTGCAGGTGCTCGGACTCGCCGACATAGAGGAGGTCGTTATCAACCGCCAGCGCGCGGGCAAACCCCTCGCGCTCGGACATCAGACTACCATCGGCCATAGACTGGGCCTGGGCGACGTACGTGCCCGAAAAGCAAAGGAGCAGAGCAAAGAGTAAATATCTACGCATGGGTATGGGAGAAGACCAGGTGGAATAGGAATGCGGAAACCGGTGCAGAAGGCAGCGGCCGGGCAGCGTGTGGGGCAGAAGGGGTAACGCCTCACGTAACCACATGCACGGTACGGCAGCGACTGGCTATCGTTACATCATTTTTTGCATCGTATCAGCCGCTTTTCACGCTTGGCTTTTCGTATAGATCCCATGAGGGTGTGTATTGGGTGTGGGCGAGGGGCGGGTCTTATCTTGCGGTTCTCGCAACCGATACAAGAGGTACCCTGTGCTCCCTACACCTTTTCCCTTTGGTCCACATGCACGTGCTGAAAAATATCGCCATCGACCTTATCGTGATGCTGGTGGTGCTTGGGATGGTTGCGATGAACGCAAATATGTTCGGCCTGACAGGGCCCGTCACTGGGCTGTGGTGGGTGCTGGCGGTGTACACAGTGCTGATGCTACTGCTGAAGGCTGGGGCGCTGGCCAGTGCGCGTACGCTGCGGCAGATGAACCTGCAGGATGATAGCGTTTCGCCTACCGTCTACCGCGTCTTTTATGCTGTAAACGCTGTTGCCCTACTCGCGGGTGGCTTCTGGTTCCTGGCCGCAGGGTGGATCGGAATCTGGGGGTTGTCTGAGGCGGTTCGCGTCCGCACAGCGGTGCCCGCTTAACCCTATCGTGGTGGAACGCCCGCTTTCCGGTGGCGGTACAGCGCATTCGTTGTTTTGCGCGTCTGCCGATCCCTGCCATGGTCAACAACTTTTACACGCTGCGTGCCCTGGCGCACGAGTGGCGCGCTGACCTGGTGGGCTGCACCGTCGGGGATGCCTTTTCGCAAACGCGTGACGAGATTACGCTCGCCTTCGCCCATCCCGAGCAGGAATGGATGCTGCGGGCCTCTTGCACCCGGCCTTTCCTCTACCTCTTTCGCACCGCCGGATATAGCAAAAAGCGAAGCAACGTGGCCACGCTCTTCGCGGATGCCTTCGACCGTGCTGTGACGGATGTCCGTATCGCCACGCGGGATCGCATGCTGTTTATTGACCTTGCGGGCGGCTGGTCGTTTCAGCTGCTGCTGTTTGGGTCGAAGGCGAATGTGCTGCTGGTTGACGACGCGGGGCTCATCGTGGAAGCCTTCCGCTCGGGCGATGCCCTGCGGGGCACCGAAGCCCCCACGCCGCGTCCCGCCCCGATGCCCGACACGCGGGAAGCCTTCGAGGACCGCTGGCGAACCAACCGAAAAACCACCGACCGCGCCCTCGCCTCAGCCTTCCCCCTCTTCGACCGCACGCTGGGCCAGGAGGTGATGCACCGGGCCGGCGTTACGACGGAGGCGCCGGAGGACTGCACGGCGGCCGACCGCGATGCCCTTTTTGCTGCCGGGCAGGCGCTCCGCACAGCGCTCCGGCATCCAACGCCCCACGTGTACAGCGACGGCCGCTTCGTTGACACGCTCGCCCTTGTGCCCCTGCATCATGTGCGCGAAGACCTTACGGTGGAGGCATTCGAGACGGTCGATGCGGCGGTCCACACGTTCGTCCGCCGCACGCTGGCCCAGCGTCACTTTCGACGCCTCTACGAGCCTGTCGAGAAGGCCCTCCGCGAGACGTACGAGCACCAGCGCACCAGCGCCGACCGGATGCTGGAGGAGTTGTCCAACGAAAGCCGGGCCGGCCGCTACGAGACGTGGGGGCACCTCCTGATGGCCGCGCCGCAAGACGTACCCCGAGGAGCGGAGGAAGTCACCCTTCCCAATCTCTTCGAGGAGGGCACCCCTATCACCATCCCGCTCGACCCGGCCAAGAGCGCCATCGAAAACGCCGAGCATTATTACGACCGCGCCCGGCGCACCCGGCGCTCCCGCGAGGAGGCCGAAAAGCGGCTGCTCTCCACCGAGGAGCAGGCGCAGGAAGCCAAGGCACTCCTTGATAAGCTGCACGAGGAGGTCGACTGGCTGGACGACATCAAGGCGTTTCGGAAAACCCACGAGCGCGCACTGGCGCGCTACCTCGGCAACAGCGGGGACGACATCGACCGCGTGCCCTTTCGGCGGTTTGACCTGGGAGGCGGCTATGAGGTGTGGGTGGGCCGCAACGCCCGGCAGAACGATGAACTCACGTTTCGCCACGCGCAAAAGTACGACCGCTGGATGCATGCCCGCGGCGTCCCAGGCTCGCACACGGTGCTCCGCATGCCCGGCCGGAAGGCCACGCCCGACAAACGCACGCTGTATCGCGCTGCCGCCATTGCCGCCTACTACAGCAAAGCGCGCGGCAGCAGCCTCGTGCCCGTGATGATGACCGAGCGTAAGCATGTTCGCAAGCCCAGCGGAGGCACGCCGGGGCAGGTGTTTGTTGAGCACGAGGAGGTGCTGCTCGTGGAACCGGGGCTACCGGATACGCCCTGATGCCGTGCCCCTTCCGTACCGCTATCAGCAGGACCAAAGCGTCGCGACCAGCGGTTCATACTAAATCCTATGTTGTGACGTTATTATGAGATAGTAACACCATTATGAGATAGTAACACCCCGCATAAAACCCCTCTATGTCCCTGACAGTTGTTTAAACATATAAATCAGTTTACCAGCACCAGCATAGTTCACCCGCCCGCTCCACTACTATCCTCTATGCCCTGTTTTCGATTTACGCTTGTCCTGTTGCTGGCTGTGGGGCTTACCGCCTGTGGTTCATCTGACGAAAACAGTGGGGGCAACTGGCAAAACCGGGGCAGTGCGCCCACCCCCTCGGTAGAGGTGGTGCAGGCACAGCTGGGTAGCCTGCCGCTGGAGCAGCGCCTAAGTGGTACGGTGCGGGCACGCAACCAGGTAAGCATCTACCCCGAGATCACCGCTCGCGTGGAAGACGTGATGGCCGAGAGTGGAGATTTTGTGGAGCGGGGCCAGCCGCTGGTGCGCCTCCGCGACCGCTCGTACCGCGAGCAGGTGCGGCAGGCCGAGGCCAACGTCAACATTCAGCGCGCCCAGGCCCGCCAGGCGCGCGCCCGGCTTCTGGAGCTGCAGTCGGAGCTAAATCGAGTGGAGCAGCTGGCCGATCGCGAGTTTACCTCGCGCCAGGAGTTAGAGACGCTGCAGGCTCAGGTGGAAGGCGCTGAAGCGGACGTCGCCGCTGCCGAGGCGCAGGTGGAGCAGGCCGAGTCCACCCTCTCTGAGCGTCAAGACGACCTCACCCAGACGGTCGTGCGTTCTCCCGTCACCGGACGCGTTGGGCGCCGGGACGTAGAAATCGGGCAACGCGTGGACGGGTCCTCTCGCCTGTTCGACGTGGGCGACCTCTCGTCCGTCCGCGTGCGTGTGAGCCTTAGCGAATCCATGCTTGGCCGTATCCGCGAAGGGCAGACCGCCCAGATCACCTCCGAGATGCTCCCCGACACCACCATCACCGCTCAGGTCTCACGCATCTCGCCTTTTCTGGACGAGAACAGCTTCAGCACCGATGCCGAAATCGACATTCCCAACCAAGGCAATCTGCTGCGCCCGGGGATGTTCGTGAATGTAGCGGTGCTCTATGGCGAATCGGAACAGGCCACCCTCATCCCCAACAGCGCCCTCTACGAAGACCCCGGCACC
The DNA here is from genome assembly GCA_001564055.1 of Rhodothermaceae bacterium Tc-Br11_B2g6_7. Taxonomy (GTDB): domain Bacteria; phylum Bacteroidota; class Rhodothermia; order Rhodothermales; family Salinibacteraceae; genus Tc-Br11-B2g6-7. Next base: position 40,624 of record LKNB01000011.1, on the reverse strand, counting down.
GGTGTGATGGGCGTGTTCGTGGCCACCTCGCTGGGCACCGAGGTGGAGCCGGATGAGCCGCGCGATGGCTTCCCGACGGAGCTTACCGAACCCACGCCCATTACTTTCCGTGAGGTGGATGTCATTGCGAAGGGTCGCTCCTCAACTGGGATCCGTGGCATCGGACAGAACGCCTGGGTGGTAGCGCTCGGGCACGATCTCATCAGCATGAACCTGGATGAATCGATTGATGCCCGCACCCGCGCCCTCTCCTGGGAGCGCGTCCTTGGACTGCAGGAACTGGACGAGCGTGACATGCTGCTCAATTTCATGGAACGGCAGCAGCGCATGGCCGAAGCCGAACGTGCGGCCCAGGACACGTCCACGACCTCCAGCGACGACTCCGACGCATAGCACAAGCCGCACACGCCGCAGCCACCGCCCTCGCCCTCCTTCTCGTCTTCGCTCCACGCAGACATGGCTTCGATCTCCGACCTCTCCATTCGCCGTCCGGTTGCGACGGCCATGTTCTACCTGATCGTCATCACCATCGGGGTCGTTGCGTTTCGCTTTCTTCCGGTTGATCTGCTGCCCTCTGTTGAGTATCCGCAGCTCTCCATCGGTACGTCCTACGCCAATGTAGGACCGGAGGAGATGGAGCAACTCATCACCCGGCCCGTCGAGAACGGAGTCGCGGGTGTGCCCGGGGTGACACGCGTGACGTCCCGCTCCAGCGAAGGTAGCAGCCGCGTACGGTTGGAGTTCGCCCAGGGGGTCGACCTCGCCGAAGCGGCTAACGATGTCCGCGATGCTCTGGAACGGATTCGAGGCTCCCTTCCCGAAGAAGCTGACGAGCCGCGTATCTGGAAGTTTGACCCAGACGATATCTCGATTCTCTCGATCGCAGCCAGTTCTACGCGGGATCTCGAAACGCTCACGCAGATCATCGAGCGCGACATCGTGCGGCGCCTGGAGCAGGTCGATGGGGTGGGCACCATCGAAGTGCGTGGCGGGATCTACCGGGAGATTCACGTGGACATCAAGCGGGATCGCCTCCGTTCGGCCGGGCTCACCCCACAGGACGTGCAGGAGGCCATCGCCCGGGAGAACGCGATTGCCCCCGGCGGCAACGTGAAGGACGGCCTGAAGGACCTGTACGTGCGCGCCCTCGGCGAGTATGAGTCCATCGACCAGGTAGCCGATGCGGTCATCACACGGGTTGATGGGCGGCCCGTTCGTGTGCGTGACGTGGCGAACGTCCGCAGCGATTACGAGAACGTGGGCCGCTTGACCGAGGTGGACGGCACGCCCGTGGTGCAATTTCGCGTGCGCAAGCAGTCGGGCGCCAACACGGTCGCCGTCTCGCGCAACGTGCGCGCCGAACTGGACCGCATCAACGCCGATCGTAATGACGTCAACCTGACGGTTATCTCAGACCAGAGCACCTTCATCCAGCAGTCGATCGACAACGTGCAAAGCGCGGCCGTCTGGGGCTCCCTCTTGGCCATCTTTGTGCTCTATTTCTTCCTGCGCAATGGGTCTACGACGTTTATCATCGCGCTCTCCATCCCCATCTCTCTCATTGCGACGTTCGCGCTGCTGTACTTCAGCGACCTGTCGCTTAACATGATGACGTTTGGAGGACTGGCCCTTGGGATCGGGCTTATCGTAGACAACGCGATCGTCGTCCTCGAAAATATTATTCGACACCGCGAGGAGAAAGAGTCCGACCTGGATGAAGCAGCGTCTATTGGTACGAAGGAGGTCGCTGGGGCTATCGTGGCCTCCACGCTGACCACCTCGGTGATCTTTCTGCCGGTCGTCTTTATGGAGGGCACCACGAGCCTGCTCTTCCTGGCGCTCGCGCTGGTGGTGGTCTTCTCGCTGGTGTGCTCGCTGTTGGTAGCCCTGACCCTGGTGCCCATGCTTTCGAGTCAGTTCCTGACGACGGCGAAAGGCGTGCCGAGCGAGGATACCCGGGCCGGACGCTTCCGCCGGAAGTTTGACCGATTTGAGCGATGGTATGCAGGGAATGTGCGCGGTGCCGTACAGCGGCGATTTAGCATTTTTGGGGTGGCTACGCTGCTTGTGATCGGGGCCGTTGTGCTCTGGCCGTACGTGCCGGTGGAGCTGGCGCCCTCCACGGATTCCAATGAAGTGCGCGTCGACCTGCGTATGGACGATGGCACCAATCTGGCCGTAGTGGCCGACTACCTGCAGGAGCTGGAGGCCATTGTATCAGAGGTAGTGCCGCGGGATGCGATCGACAACATGGCTACGGAGATCTGGCGTGGCCGGGCCCGCATTGATATTGCCATGCCCAACCCGGAGGACCGCACGATATCCAGCGAACAGCTGGCCGACGACATCCGCGAGGTCGTTACGGGCGCCATCCCCGGCGCGGAAATCCGGGTGCGCGCCCAGGCCGGCCTGTGGGTGCTACGCCGCCTCTTTAGCGGCGGTGGCGGCGACGAAGCGGTGCAGCTCCAGTTGCTGGGGCACGACCAGGATGAGGCGCTGCGCGTAGCCCAGCAGATCCGGCAGCGCATGCAACGCGTGGACGGTATTGAGGACGTCCGCATCGGCGGCGAAGAAGATGAAGGGCAGCCCGAGCAGGTCATCCGGCTGGACCGGGAGCGGATCGCGCAGTTGGGCCTCTCCATTCAAGACGTAGGCCGCGCGGTGCAGCTAAGCCTCGGCGGCGGGCAAGCGGGCTCCTTCCGGGAGGGCGGCGACGAATACACCATCCGCGTACGCCTGCAGCCCGAAGACCGCCGGGCCACCCAGGACGTCGACGACATCGTGATTCGTACCCCCGAGGGGGAGACCGTGCCCCTCTCAGCCATTGCCTCACAGCAGCGGCAGCGCGGCCCCGACCGCATCAACCGCGTGAACAGCCAGCGCGTGACGTACATCTCGGCGAACCTGGCCAGCGGATTGGCGCTCAACGACGCGGTCAATCAGGTGCGGGCGGAGCTCAGCGACCTGACCCTCCCGAGCGACTTCACTATCGTCTTTGGCGGAGAGTACGAGGAGCAACAGCGCGCCCAACGTGACTTCCTGATCGCTATCCTGATGGCCCTTGCGCTCATCTACATGGTGATGGCCGGCCAGTTTGAGCGCTTCCTGGATCCACTCATCGTGATGTTCTCCGTCCCCCTGGCCCTCGTGGGTGTGGTGCCGATGCTGTACCTGACCGGCACCACGTTCAACATCCAGAGCTTCATGGGGCTCATTATGCTGATCGGTATTGTGGTGAACAACGCCATCGTGCTGGTCGACTACATCAACCTGATGCGGCGCGAGCGCGGGATGGAGCTGGTTGACGCTGTGGTGGAGGCCGGACGCCTGCGCTTGCGGCCCATCTTGATGACGACCGCCACCACCATCCTGGCCCTGCTGCCGCTGGCCATGGGCTGGGGCGCGGGCGGTGAAATTCAGGCGCCGCTGGCCCGTACCGTGATCGGGGGCCTCGCCGCGTCTACGCTCATCACCCTGCTGCTCATCCCGATGATCTACATCAGCGCTCACCGCGCCAAAGCCTGGGTCGGCGCCCGGATCGCCCGGCTCCGGGGCGGCGAATCGCCGGGTACCGCGGTGCAAGGGGCGTAGCCAACCGGTCGGGCTGGAGGCACATGCGCGCTGCGCAACATCCGTTTCGGATCAGCGGTATAGCGACACGCTGACCTCCTCACCGCTCCTGTGCCCATGCGCTTTACCGACTACGAAACGAACGTCCGCCGCGAAATTGATGCATGGCAGCGGGACCGCTCCTCGGCCGTGCAGCAGGCCATCGAATGGCTGATGCAGCCGGTGGACCGGTTCGTCGAGCGCAGCGTCTCGCCCGACCTCATCGACCGGGCCAGCGACACCCTGAGCGATACGCTCTCGCGCCTCAGCGACGCCTCTACGTGGACGTACGAGGCGGATGGAGTGCTCAAGATGGCGCAGAAACGGGGCCTCCCCGTGGAGCGTGCGGAGGACCTGCGTGGGCAGCCGCTGGAGGCCCTCGACCCCATAGCCCAAAGCCACTTTACGGAGAACACCATCCTGGCAGCCGTTGAAGGCGGCGGCACGGGGCTGGGCGGGGCCGCCCTCATCCTGGCTGACCTGCCCCTGCTCTTCACCATCAACTTCCGCCTGATTCAGCAGATCAGTGCAGTCTACGGCTTCCCCCTGCGCGACCCTGCCTACCGGCCGCTTGTGATTGCCACCTTCAATGTGGCGGCTTCAGGAAACGCCGAAGCCAAGGGACAGGCCCTGCGCGAGATCAGCGTTGCCGCGGCCGCCTTCGCCAACAACCTGGATTACAAGGGGCGCGTCTCGGGTACCTGGCGGGACCAAAACCGGCATGTCCCGCGCGAGATTGCCAAGAACCTGGTGGGGCGAAAGCTGGCACAGGCCGTGCCCGTGGCAGGCGCCGCCGTTGGCGCGGGCATCAACTACTGGTTCACCTCCGAGACGGCCAACGCGGCGTATATGCTGATGCGGGCGCTGTACCTGGAGCATAAGGAGCGGCGGTAGCGGAAGCCGCACCGACGCGAGGGAGGCCCAGAGGGAACGCTTATGGCGCCGAGCGTTGCATCCTTCGCCTCCGCATCGCAAGGCGATGCTGTGCTCAGGACGACGGGAGCTAAAGGCGACCGCGCCCCAGACTACACAACCCCCACACCCCCATACGCCCACACCCCCATACCCAGAACCCTCCTCCTCCGCATCGCAGGTGATGCTGTGCTCAGGACAACGGAGACCAAAGGCGACCGTGCCCCAAGCTACGCAACCCCCACACCCCCACACGCCCACACCCACAAACTCCCCCCACCATGCCCACCGTCGCCATTGTCGGCCGCCCCAACGTCGGCAAATCCACCCTTTTCAACCGGCTGACGGAGCAACGCGATGCTATCGTGGACGATCAGCCGGGCGTTACCCGCGACCGTATTTACGGTGAGGTCTACTGGACGGGCCGCACCTTCGACCTGATCGATACCGGCGGCTTCGTCCCCAACTCCGCCGATGCCTATGAAGCTGCCATTCGCGAGCAGGTACACGTGGCGCTGGAAGAAGCTGACCTGGTTCTGCTCATCGTGGACGTCACCACCGGCATTACCAGCATCGATGAGGAGATGGCCACCCTGCTACGCCGGAGCGACACCCCGGCTTTGGTGGTGGCCAACAAGGCCGACAACGAGGAGCGCCGCTGGGAAACGCCGGCCTTCTATGCCCTCGGCTTCGAAGAAGTCTTCCCCGTAAGCGCCACCAGCGGCATTGGCACGGGCGACCTGCTGGATGCCGTGCTGGCGCACCTGCCGGAGACTGACCCTGAACCGGACCCCGGCTTCACCCGCATCGCGGTCATCGGCCGGCCCAACGTGGGCAAGTCGTCGCTTGTCAACCACCTCGTCGGCGCGGAGCGTTCCATCGTGACCGACGCCGCCGGCACCACCCGTGACGCCGTTAACACCGAGTTGCTGGTCGACGGCGAGCCCGTCCTGCTGGTGGATACCGCCGGCCTCCGTCGCCGCACCAAGGTGAAGGAGAACATCGAGTTTTACGCCACCCTCCGCACCGAGCGTGCGCTGCAGCGGGGCGACGTGGCAGTGCTCATCATCGAGGCCATCGAAGGGCTTCAGGCGCAGGACATCAAGGTCCTCAAGAAGGCGGAGGCCATGCACAAGGGGCTCGTCATTGCCGTCAACAAGTGGGACCTGGTGCAGCAGGAAGAGGACCTCATCAAGCGCTACGAGACGTACGTGGCCGAGCGGCTGCCCACCATGGCCTACATCCCGCTGGTATTTGTCTCCGCTCTTACCGGTAAACGGGTAGTGCGCGTGATGGAAACCGCGATGGCAGTGGCCAAGGAGCGTGAGCGCCGCATCTCCACGAGTGCGCTCAATGACTTGCTGGAAGATGCTACCCGCGAAAACCCACCGCCGAGCTACCGCGGGGGGTTCGTCAAGATTAAGTACGCCACACAAATTCGCACCGCACCGCCTGTCTTTGTCTTTTTCTGCAACCATCCGAAGGGCATCACCGAACCGTACAAGCGCTTCTTGGAGCGGCGGCTGCGCGAGCGCTTCGGGTTTCTGGGCGTCCCCCTCACCCTGCAGTTTCGCCAGAAGTAAGGCGGGCCACCGCCGTTTCAAGGAATCGTGAAAGCGATGTAAGACAGAGAATCCCTGTCGCCCCTACCGCATACAGTTACCTCCTCTGTGGCAACTGCGCTACAGTTTCCGTTCCGCTGGTCCTAACTCCGTCACATCATGCCAGGCACACCGGTCAACAACCGTAACGACGACGAGCGCTCCCTCAATTTCTGGGAGCAGATCTTCCTTCCAAAAATCTTTGAGGGGCTCGGGTACTCGTTCAACAAGATAAAGAACGAGCCGGTGTATACGGTGGAGTACCCGGAGGAGCAGTGGTACCCGCCGGATAGCTACCGCGGACGGCCGGTGCTGGTAGAGGAAGAAGGATCGCCCCGCTGTGTATCCTGCAACCTGTGTGCCCGTGCCTGCCCGCCCATGGCCATCTCCATGCAATCGAAAGAGGTGGATAGCGCCAAGGAGCGCGAACCCGCCTGGTTTGAGATCAACATGCTGCGCTGCATCTACTGCGGCTTCTGCGAGGAGGTGTGCCCGGAAGAAGCCATCGTGATGTCGAAGGAATACGACCTCACCTTTCAAGACCGCGACGAGGCCGTGTTCGGGCTGGATAAACTGCTCGTGCCGGTGGAGCGCCTGATGGACCGGCTGGACTATCTGCACACGTACAAGGACCCCCAGTTTGGGCAGGAGTGGGACTTTCAGCACGATAACAACCTGCACAGCCTCAAGGACCGCCGCTTCCTCTCGTGGCTGGTAGAGGAAGGAGCCGAGGCCCTCAAGACAACCCATAAGCGCGACGAAGAGCCGTCCGCAGCCGATCGCTCCTGGGGCAGCGCCCGCTCTGGCGGCCTCGATTACGCCTCCACCGAACCTGCCGTCACTGAGCGCTCCTGACGCCCCGCCTCCATGCCTGAGACGCCTTCTGCAGATCCGTCGCCTGATGCGTCTTCGCTGACGACCGCTGCCCACCTCGACGACGCGGCAGCGGCGCAGCTCCGGGAGGCGCAGCTCGACCAGTTGCAGTACCTCGTGGATGAAGTGGAGGCACTGAAGGCCGTCATTGGGAAGGTTCCTGAGGCCCTGCAACGTGACAAGCCGATGGGCACCGAACTGTCGCTGCGCGAACTGTATGGCGTGCTCGCACAGGCCGATGAGGAGACGCACGTGCCGCTGGTAGAACGGATGATGGCTACGGATACCCCCACGATCACGCCTACCAACGACGAGGCCCGTGCGGCGGAAGCCGACTGGAACGATACGCCGATGCGCACCATCCTGGCAGAGGTGCAACGCGCCCGGACCGCTCTTGTGGAAACGCTGCACGCCCTCCCGGCCACCGACTGGACGCGCACGGTCAGCCTCAGTGGTACCACGCGGGATGTGTATGGCCTCGCCCATGTCATCATCCAGCGCGATGCCGACCTCCTCCGCACCGCGGGCTACCGGCTCCACGAAAGCCACCTCACGGACCGCGACGAGGATTTGCCCAAGTAATTCGTCTCCCCCCTGGCTTTGCACGCCCTCTTACGCCCTCTCGCCCATGCGTACATGTCCTCACACGCAACCGTCATGGTGAGCGCAGCGAGTGTACCGAGCAGAGGCGAGCCACCGCCTTCGTTTTCGGCTCATTGACGCGAACCTGCGCTTCGGAGGACGAGGGTTAAAGTTGACGCCGTGCTGTTCCACCCCCACACGCCCACACTCCCATACGCAGCCCCCCTCCTCACGTCATGGTGAGCGCAGCGAGTGAAACGAGCGAAGACGAACCAGATCATCGCGAACGAAGACCACCCAGAGCAGAGACGAACCACCCTGCATCTTCGCCCTATCGCCCACACGCCCTCTCGCCTCCCAGCCCCGGCCTATGGCCAAATCAAAAGGCCTCTCCTACGAGCAGCTTCGCACCGCTTTTCAGCACCAAAACTTTAAGCCGCTGTACTTTCTGTATGGCGAAGAGGAGTTCTTGATGAGCGAGCTGCAGGATACGCTCATTGCCAACGCGCTGTCGCCCGGCGAGCGCGACTTCAACCTGGACATCGTCTACGGCGCGGACACCGACGGCCCCGCCGTGCGCAACCTCTGTACGTCGTATCCGGTGATGGCGCCGCGCCGGGTGGTGATCGTGCGCGACTTTGACAAGCTGAAGGACAACCGCCTCTTTAAGGAGTATGCGGAGCAGCCCAACCCGCAGGCCGTGGTCCTGCTCGTCTGCGGCGGCAAGCCCAACCTGTCCGCCCATCCCTACCGCGCCCTCCGCGAACACGGGGCCTGGGCGCACTTCAAGCCGCTCTACGACAACCAGGTCCCCGGCTGGATCCGTTCCCGTGCCAAGGCCGAGGGGTATAGCTTGGAGCCGCAGGCCGTGCAGATGCTCGCTGAGTTCGTGGGCAACGACTTGCGTGCCGCGGCGGGCGAGATTGAGAAGATTGCTACCTATGCCGGCACGCGTACCCGGCTGACCGCTGATGACGTTATCGCGGCCAGTGGGCAAACGCGCGAATTCAACGTGTTCGAGCTGCAGAACGCCATCGGCGAGGCCCGCCTGCAAGACGCCCTCCGCATCGGGGACCGCATGTTGGAGCAGGCGGCTAACCCCACGGGCGAGGCGCTGAAGATTGTGGCGGTGCTCAACAGCTACCTCGTGAAGCTCTGGAAGCTGACCGCCTGCCAGCAAAAAAACGTCTCGCAGAAGCAGATGGCGCGGCGCGCGGGCATCTCGCCTTACTTCGTGAAGGAGTACCTGACGGGCCTGCGGCACTTTCCGCTACCCGCCATCGAAACAGGCTTCAGTGCGCTGCTGGCGGCCGACTTTGAACTGAAAGGCGGTGCGGCACGTGACCCACGGCTCATCCTCACGCTGATGCTACGGCGGCTGGTACCGTAGGTGAGGTGGGAGGTGGGATGCGCGGACGGCGCGGAGTGCGGGCGGCGTCGGTACGGCTTTTCGACGTGGTGTACGGCGTCGCTACGGTTAGGATGCTGACGGCGTGGGCAGGTCGGGCTTCTTGACGCCGGCGGGCTTGGCTGGGGTGGCCTGCTTCTTGGGGGCTGGCTTTCGCCACAGGGGCACGGAGGAGCACGGCTCGCCAAACATCAGCTTTGCGGCTACCTCCTGGAGGCGCTGCACCGCGTCCACGTAGGCGCTTACGGGCACCACCTTGCTGCCGCAGCCTTTCACCACCACGTTCTTGTCCTGATAGGCCGACCAGTCTTCCGCCGCCAGGGCCCGCGCGAAATGCTCGCGCAGCAAATCCTGCTGCTGGCCAAACGTCACGGAGGCCGCAATCCCACGCAGCTTCGTGGCGATGAACATGTAGGCCCACGTCGGCACGATGGCATCGGCTGAGCAGAAAATGGCCACATGGTGTCCGTCGTAGGCCGTCCAGTCGTGCGCCTTCACCGCCTGCCGAAACTCCTTCTCACGAAGCATCAGGCCCTCGTACAGAAACGGTTCGATGTCAAACTCCGTGACCGGCTCCCCGTCCCAGTGACGCGACAGGTCGTACACCTCAATGTTGCCCTGAGCTACGCGGTTAGTGATCGGTTCCATAGCAGCAGTAGATACGTCTATTGTGCAAAAGGGTATTGCGTGTGCGACTATACGCAACAGTGGCCCCGTATGTTGGCGCACGCCGCCTGCCCGTGAGCGCGCACACGCCCGAGGCACCGAAGCACCTACGAGCGTGTGATGTATTGCGCGAGCACGGGGGCTTCGGTATGCTTAGAAGCTGGTGCGCAGGCCAATGAGGAAGGTCTGCGGCAGCCCCGGACGTAGCCCCGCCGGCCGGTTGGCCACGGCGTACACTTCGTCGGTGACGTTACGCACCGAGCCAAATATGGAGGCAAAGCGGGTCACCTGCGCTTCGGCCGAAAGGTCGACGACGAAGAAGCTATCGATGCGCTGGTTGGCCGGGATGCTACCTTGCCCCGCCTGCGTCCGCATCGCGCCAGCGTAGGTGCCGCGTGCGTTGATGGCAAAGCGGCCGGTCTCGACGCCCAGCTGCACGCTGCCCTGATGCTCGGGGAGGTACGGCAGACGGTCGCCGGGCATCACCTCACCCCACGGGCCGAAGTCGCTGTCGAAGGCATTTTGGAAGGTGGCCTCTGTGAACGTGTAGGACGCCTGAAGCGGTACAGAGACGCCCAGGTCCAGCAACAACCCGAGGTCGGCGCGGCCTTCGAGCTCAAGGCCCAGAACCTCCACTTCGCCGCCATTGAACTGGTCGAGGGTGCCGCCGCCCCCACCGGCTGCGAGGTCAGCGCCCAGCAGGTTGCTGTAATCGTTGAAGAAGCCAACCGCCTGCAGGCGCAGCCCATCGCTTTGGAAGCGCGTTCCCAACTCGTAATTCACGCTGCGCTCTTCTTGCGTCTCGCCCGTAGGTCCCGGAGGCGCGAATCCGCGGTGCACACCGGCGAAGGCGCTAAACGCATCGGTAAACGTGTAGTCCAGCCCGATGCCTGGCATCCATACGTCGACGGTTTTCTCGTCGACGGACGGTGTGCCCACGCGCTCAGGGTCGTCCGTGCCAAAGTTCTCGCGGCGGAGGTTGATCGTTTCATAGCGCAGGCCCGGCACCACCGACAGCGCGCCGGCCGTCAGGCGGTACTGGATGTACGAGGCGAACGAGCGCGCATCTTGAATGCGGTTGCTCTCCGTACCTGGCGTCCCGCGCTCGGTGCGGTTGATCCGGCCATCGTCCATGCGGTAGAGGTCGACCCACTGAAAGCGGTCGATCTCGTCGTAGTGGTAGCGCCACCCAATCTCTACATCGTGCTCCACCGTCTCCGCCCCAGCCAGGCCAGCCGTGTCAAACTGCAGCCCGTAGGCCTGCTGGATACCGGCGACATAGTACGCCCGGTTGTTGTTCTTCAGCTCCAGCGCATCATCGTTGAGACTGGTCGTCCCCGTGACGATGGCAAACTCGTCAGCGAACGTTTCGGGGTCATCCAGGATAGAGCTAATGCCCACCGATGAGCCCCCCGCTGCACGGACCTTATCGAGCTTGTACCAGTTGCGCGCAAAATCATGCGTGTAGGCGGTTGTACTAATGTCGAGGAAGGAGGCCGGCTGAATCACGTGACGTGCCGAGAGGCCGCGGAATTCTGTCGTCATCACGTCCTCCTGCGAGGCGGCGTAGCGCCGGAAGGGGGTTGCGGAAAAGTCGTCGCGGGTGAGGCCCAGGTACGTTTCATCCGACACCTCGTTAACCTGGTTGGCCTTCAGCGTCAGCGACTGGAAGATGGACGCTTCAGGGGCGCTGCTGAGGCGCACTTTGGCGAGGTAGTCTTGCTTGTTGAAGCCCGTGTCACCGCCCCCGTCAAGCTGCTTGAAGCCGTCGACGCGCTCCTGCAGGGTTTCCACGAGCACGCCCATACGCACCGGACCCAACTCCTCATTGCCCGTCCCGGCCCAGGCGTGCACACGGCGGTTGTTGTCGGAGCCCGCCAGCAGCTCAGCTTCCCCGGCACGCTCGCCCGGAATCCGGCGCGACAGCACGTTTAGCGCACCGCCCGTCGTGAAGGGGCCGTAGCGAATCTGGCTCGACCCTTTCCGGACTTCCACCGCCTGCATGCGCGCCAACGTGGGCACGTAGTAGGCAGCCGGGGCGGCGTAGGGCGCTGGTGCCGTCAGGATGCCATCTTCCATCAGCGTAATCTTTGAGGACCGGTTGGTACCTGTGCCCCGCATCCCAATGTTGGGGCGCAGCCCGTACCCTTCCTCGTCGACGATGTTAACCCCAGGCACCGTGCGGAGTAAACGCATAGGATCGGAATCGCTGTGACGGGCCAGCTCCTGCGGCCCAACGTAGGCGGCAGAGCCCGGGATCTCGTTGACGCCCCGGCGCCCCCCCGTCAAGCTTGAGCGTTCAACCACGAGCTCAGGCACCTCGCTGAGTACCTCGCGCAGGGTAAAGAAGGCTTCTGCTGTTTCCCCTGCCCGTACCCGCACGGTTTGCCGCTGCCGGGCAAACCCCACCATGGAGGCAACGACGGTGTATTCCCCAGCAGGCACGTTTACGATGCGGAAGGTACCATCAGGTCGGGCCGCCGCTCCCCGCTGAAGGCCTTCGACAAAGACATTGACGCCCGGGAGGGGTTGTTCAACACCGGCTTCCAACACACGGCCTTCAATGGTACCCTCCTGGGCACTGGCCAGCGGAGCAGTCATCATCCACACCGCCGCGCATGCCAGGAGCATAGGGACGAGGGAGGGGGCTTTTCGTGTTACATCGTACAGGTGAGACATGTGATCTATGCTATGGGTATACGTTTTTCGCTAAGGAAGACCGCCGCGGATGCGTCAGTCGGTACCGCAACATACTTCCTTATTTAGACTTAGTCTACATAAGGGTCATGGAAAGCGGTCAAGTTTCCCAAGAAAGCTACGTCGGAGGAACGGTTGAGCCAGCGGTTGCCTTGTGTGGCGGGAATTGGTACCTTTGATGATCTATCCGTATCTGGTGTTTTCGCCTCTTTACCTTGCTGCTCATGCTTACCCCTGCGCGTTCCTCGTTTCTCACCCGGCTGGGCCTGCCCCTGCTGATCGCCGGCCTTCTCCTTACTGGCTGCGACCTCACCTCTTCCAGCGAAGCGACCATCGGGGGCGTTAACGTCACCGAGCTCTTCGCGCCGCCCACCGATGCCGAGCGGCAGGACGTACTGGATGATTGGGAGAGCCGCGACGTGTCGGTGCAGCAATTCATCGGAGGCGACTTCTGTGATGCCGGCGAAGACCTGGGGTTTACGGTTGAGCTGGTGCGGCACGTCGTGGATGGCAACACGCACCGGGGCGCCTTCCTGACCCCCACAGACGCAGAGGGCCCGCTGCCGGTGGTCGTCTACAATCACGGAGGCGACCAAGGCGTTAGCATCGACAATGAGGTGCTGCCGTTTCTGGAGGGGCTGGGGGAGCGCGCCCAGGACTTCATGTTTGTGGTGCCCTCGTACCGCGCGGAGCCGCTGCGATGCGGTGGGGTGTCGTCCACCTCTGAGGGCGAGGCCAGCCCCTGGGATGGCGATGTGGACGACGCACTGGCGCTGCTCAACGCCGCACTCGAAAATGTGAGCGTAGCCGACGGTACGCGGATCGGGGTGATCGGCTTTAGCCGAGGCGCTGCGGTCGGCAATCTCATGGCGATCCGCGATGAGCGTATCCGTCAGACCATCTCGTTCTTCGGGCCCACCGACTTCTACGGCCCATTTGCGCGGCAAGTGATTGAGCGCGCGCTTCAGGGGTTTGCGCCGGGGCTCCCGGGCGTAGATGTACTCGTGGAGCGCTTCATCCTGCCGCTGCAAGCGGGAGAGCTTACGATAGACGACGTGCGGCCCGAACTGACCCGCCGCTCTACCGTCGCGTTTGCGAGCCGGCTCCCGGACATCCAGGTGCACCACGGGGTCGACGACCCCGTGATACCAACGGACGAAGCCCGCCTGCTGGACGACGCCCTGCAGGCCGCCGGGCGCTCTGCGGAGCCGGGCTCCGACTACGAGCTGTTCATCTACGAACCCAACCCGCCCTACGACACCGCCTTGGAACAGCACAACCCGGAGGCACTTCCGGAAAGTTTGGAGCGCGCCGGCGCGTTCCTGGAGCGGCTGCTCATTCCCCAGGAAGCCCTGACGCCGTAAGGCCTCGCATAACACCGCGCAAGACTCGGACGCCTCCGCCACCTCTATGCCAACCCTGAACGTCCGCCCCGTCCGCTCAGCCGCCACCTGGGAGGCCGCCCGGTACATCCGGCGCCGCGTCTTTATTGACGAGCAGCACTGCCCCCCGGCTGAGGAGTGGGACGGCCACGACAGCACCAGCCGCCATCTGCTGGGCTGGCTCAACGATGCGCCTATTGCGGTAGCGCGGTGGCGGGCGGTGCCGCACGACGACCTGATTGTAGCGAAGCTGGAACGCTTTGCGGTGTTGCCGACCTTTCGCGGGGCCGGGCATGGCCGAACGCTCGTGCGCAGCACGGAGGCGGACGCCCATCAGGCGGGCTTCGATGCCTTCCTGCTCCACGCCCAGGCGCACCTCGAAGCCTTCTACGCGTCTATGGGCTACACCCGCACCCACGACGACGAATTTATGGAGGCCGGCATTCCGCATGTGGAGATGCTCAAGGCCCCCGACGGAACCGCCGATGCGCTGCCTGACCGGTCAACCAGTCCCTGACTGCACTTCCGCGAACGTATCACCGCTGCCGTGGTAGATCGCAACCGGTCGTGCTGCTGACGACCGGTTGCGCTCCGTGTCTATGCGGTAACCATCCGCATCCGCGAGTGCCCTCGTTTCATCCTCGCCCGTTTCCCACCATACGCTTCCCTCCTCATGGATACCTTGCGACTTGGCCTCGAATGGTTTTTGAATCCCGACCACGCCCCTATCCTCGTCGCCCAAGAGCATGGGTGGTTTGCTGATGCCGATATTGAACTGGAGGTGGTGGAGCCGGAAGCCCACATGGATGCTGTAGAGGCCATTGAGGATGGCACGCTGGACTTCGCCATCACCGAGCCGCTACATCTGGTGGAGGACCGGGCCAAGGGCGAGTCGGTGATCGGGTTTGCCCGCTTTCTGCACACCAATGGCGGGGTCATGTACCTCCGTGGCCGCGATATCGAACGTCCGCGTGACATGGCCGGCGCCCGCATTCAGTACCCCGGCGCGCCCGGCCCGGGCGGCCCGGCGATCGTGAAGACCATGATTGAGGCGGACGGCGGCGCTGCCGACCCGGACGACTTCACGCGGGTCAACAACAGCTTCTACCACACCGATGCGCTGGCCGAGGATAAGGCCGATGTAGCTACCCTCGCCTTCTACAACTTTGAAGTGATAGAGGCCCGGCACCGGGGGCTGGATGCCGACTTCTTTGCCCTCAAAGACTGGGGCATTCCCGACTTCTGCCAGCTCATCCTCGTGACCACGCCCTCCCATCTCCAGAAACGCCGGGAGGTGTTTGCTCGCTTCATCCAGGTGCTGCGCCGGGGCATCGACTTTCTGCATCAGGAGCCGGAAGCCGCGCGCGACATCTATTTCCGCCGCGCTGAGGTGGCCGACGACGACGCCCTTACGCCCAAGACCTTTGCCGCGACGCTCCCCTGCTTCACGCACGACTTCGCCATGACGCGCGCCTACTACAACGCGCTCGAAAACTGGCTCTTTGATGTAGACCTCATTTCCTCCCGGCCTGGCGCCAAGGCGTACTGGACTAACAGCCTCTCGCTGTAGCACCACATAGCGGCAGGTACTGGCCTCACGCTGGCGCCGCAGCCTTGTCGGCCACCGTGTCCCCGTTGACCACGAGGGTATAGGTGATGGCGGCCGTCTTCTCTATCATTTTGGAGACGGAGCAGTATTTTTCGAGGCTCAGGTCGATGGCGCGCTTGACCTTATCCGGGTCCAGATCTCGGCCTTCGGCGGTAAACGTGAGGTGCACGGCTGTAAACTCAGAAGACGGCCCCTCCTCCTTGCGCGTGGCATCCACCTCTACCTGAAAGTCGGCGACCTCCTGGCGCTGCTTCTCCAGAATAAGCAGGATATCGATGGAGCTGCAGCCGCCCGTGGCCAGCGCCACCATTTCCATCGGGCTGATGCCCTCCTGCTCCTTCGAAGAGGCGATGGTGATGGCATGGCGGCCGTTGGAGCCGCGGAACTGAACGGCGTCGTTGATGCGCTCAAGGTGGACGTGCATGGGATGCGGGGACCGTGTGGGTGAAGGAAACATGCGGGATGAAGCAACACAACCCCTACGCCCCGAGCGCGGCGTCCGATCCGGCAGGCGGCGTAGGCCTGGCAGCGCCCCACGGCTGCGGCTCTTCGTGCCGCAGCGTAACACCCTAAGGCTGAGGATCACTGGTAACACCCGATAGATGGCGGGGAAGACGATCTGGCGTAACTCGATGGCCGGAAAAAACACATAGCAAGCGCTGGATGGCGAAAACCCAATCGGTGCTCCAGACCAACAGGCCGCGGCAGGGACGCCCATAGGCCCCTGAAAGACGGATTAGTAGCCGCGGCGCAGGTACGGCTTGCGCCTCACACTGTGAATGCCGTTCTTACGGCCACACTGCCATTTACAGAACGAACCCCGCTCATGCGCACCTCCCACTGTCTCTCCCTCTGCCTCGCCCTGCTGCTGGCCGTCGCCGTCGGATGCGAAGCGCCGCTCCCGGACGACGATGCCCGCCTGGCCGTCCCTGACCATACGCCGGAATGGGTGCCGGAAGCCACCCTCTACGAGATCTACGTTCGCGACTTCACAGCGGAAGGCACCTTCGAGGCCATGATTCCCCGGCTCGATGAGCTGCAAGAGCTCGGCATCAACACGCTCTGGCTGATGCCTATCCACCCCATTGGAGAGGAAGAGCGCAAAGGCACGTTTGGCTCCCCCTATTCCATCCGTGACTTCTACGCCATTAATGAAGACTTTGGCACCGAAGAGGAATTCCAAGCGCTGGTCGACGAAGTGCACGAGCGCGACATGCGCATCATCCTGGACCTGGTGGCCAACCATACGGCCTGGGATAACCCCTGGACGGAAGAAAACCCCGACTGGTACACGCAGGATGAAGACGGCAATTTTGTAATCCCGGAAGAAGACTGGACGGACGTCATCGAGCTGGACTACGACAACCCGGAGGTGCGCGAGGAAATGACAAACGTGATGCGTTACTGGGTCGAGGAGTTTGGTATTGACGGCTACCGGGCCGATGTGGCCGAGCTCGTACCGGCTGACTTCTGGGCGGACGCCATTGCGTCGGTCCGCGAGGTGAACCCCGATGTTATGATGCTGGCAGAAGGCGAAGAGGCTGCGCTCTACGATGTAGGCTTCGACCTGACGTACTCCTGGGCGCCATACCGCAACCTGATTGAGATCTTTCAGGAAGACGAGACGGCAGCCGATCTACAGGGCTTGGTGGAGGATGAAGGCACAAACCTGAAGCTGCGCTTCATCACGAACCACGATGAGACCGCCTACGACGCACCGCCGCCCACGCTCTTTAACTCGATTGAGGGCTCCAAGGCGGCGGCTGCGGGACTCATGAGCCTGCCGGGTGTGCCGCTGCTATACAACGGGCAGGAAGTTGGGGTCAACGAGAACCTTGACTTCTTTGAAGACAACACCATCGACTGGGATGCCAACCCTGAGCTGCGGGAGTGGTACCGCAATTACCTGAACGTGCGGCAGTCGAGCGAAGCCCTTGTGCATGGCACCACCACCTGGCTCATCCCGGGCGAACCGGACGCCCTGGTGTATTCACGCGAGACCCCGGATGAGACGGTCATCGTGATGGTGAACGTGCGGAACGCAAACACCGTGATCCGCTTCCCGAGCTTCCTCCACGGCGCTGCCTACGAGGATCTGCTGACGGGCGACGAGCACCGCAGCGTGGAAGCCGTGCTGTCGCCTTATCAGGTGCGGCTCTTCCAGATCACCGAAAATCCGTAACCTCCCCACAACCACGCCCCTTGCATGCCCCTACCGCCTACTGGCCCTGCGGCTGATGCCCCTGCCCGTGCGCTTGTGCTGAGCGGGGGCGGCGCCCGGGGAGCCTACCAGGCAGGGGCGTTGGCCTACATTGCGGAGCACATCCCGGCGGCAGACTTTTCGATATACACGGGCGTGTCGGCCGGAGCCATCAATGCGGCACACCTGGCTACGGCTACCACGTCCGCTGAGCGGTCCGCATATGCACTCATGAACTGCTGGCGCGAGCTGGCGGCCTCCCGGGTGTTTCACATGCGCCCGGTCCTTCAGCTTGCTGGGTTGTCCGACCCCGGCCCCCGGCCCCGCCCTTCGTTGTTCGACACGGCACCGTTGCGGGACTATCTGGTCGATCGGCTGTGCGGGCCCACCGGTCGCCTTGACGGTCTTGCGGAAAATCTGGAGCGGCGCAGGGTACGCGCCCTGGCCCTCACCACGGCAAATTACTCCACCCACCAGACGGTCACGTGGGTGCAGGGCTGTGACATTCAGGCGTGGGACCGGCCGAATCGCGTAGGGCGAAAAACGTATCTCACGGTTGATCACGTCATGGCCTCGGCTGCGCCGCCCCTTCTCTTTCCCGCCGTAGAAATTGACGGCGCGTGGTACGGGGATGGCGGGCTCCGCCTGTTGGGCCCGCTCGCGCCGGCCCTGCATCTGGGGGCCGACGCACTGTTTGTCATCTCCACACGCTACAACCGCTCAGAGGCGGAGATCGCCGCGTCCTTTGAGCAGCGCTACCCCACCGCCGCGCAGATGGGCGGGATGATCATGAACGCCATCTTCCTTGATGTGCTGGAGCACGACATCGCTACGCTGGAGCGCATCAACCAGCTCGTCCGGGAGTGCCGCCCTGAAGCAAATAATGGCGACCTGCGGTCCGTGCAAACGCTGGTGCTCCGCCCATCGGTGGACATCGGGCAGGTAGCCTCCAACTATCCGCTGCCGTTCGACGGCCCGGTCGGCTGGGTGCTAAAGCGCCTCGCCCAGCGCAACGGCCACCGCCCCGACTGGCTCAGCATGCTCACGTTTGCTCCCGCGTACGTGGAGCGGCTCATCGAAATCGGCTACGCTGACGCGCGCGCCCAGCATGATGAGATCACCGCCTTCTTTGAGCGCACCGGTTGAAGGTTACGAGGCTACCGTTTCTTCCGCCGCTTCAGAGACGCCATAATGATCCTCGTACGCCGCAAGTCGCTCATCCACGTAGGATGTAAACCAACGGTGATGCGCGAACGCACCTGCACCCATGAGCACGGTTAGGCCCATCACCGCTTGCACTTCGAGCCCGTCCGTGGACAGCATAGCCACGGACGTACCCATGAGTAGAATTAGCGTGGCAAAGCCAAACAGCATCACGTCAACGCGCTGAAACACCGCCTCCTGCTCTGCCGCCGGTAGCGCTAACACAAGCGGCTTTTTGTACATATTAAAAAGCTGGCTCGTCTTGTCAAGCCAAGTACATGCATACATAAGCCCGGCGCATGGTAGGCCGATGAGCACGCCGATCAACGTGTCCGGCCACTGCTCGGGCAGCAGCACCACTGCTCCCACAAGCAGCACCGCAAGCCCGAGGTTTACGGCATGAATCACCTGCATGCCTGTCGGCGATAAGGGGCGCACGCCAGGGAGCGGATCACCCGTTCCAAGCTCCTCCACCTCAAGCAGACGTTTGGCAGGTGCCTCCTCTGCAGGCGCGGCCGCTTGCCGGGCGTTGTATGCGCGGATTTGCTGGCTCGTCTTGTGGTTGAACCACGCGTACCAGCCCCATAGTACGAGAGGGTCGATGCCCATGATCAGCACAACGCCCGCGAGAACGGCTCCCTCGGGGGACAGCGCGCCAAGCGTACCCTGCGCGGCAAAGCTGAACCAACTCGCCATAAGCAAGAGGGTCATCGTGAGGAGGTACATTAGCGGTTTTACGCGCTCAAAAACCACCTGCTGCTCTTCCTTCGGGAGCCTGTACACCTCATCCATGAGGGGCATGTTGACCGTGCTGCCCAACCCTTTCCACCGCGTCGACGCGTAAAAGCCCAGCGCTGTGATAGGCCCGGCGATAGCCAGCCAGAAGGCCATCTCGGATTCCGGAAACTGTACGGCCAGCCAGATGAGAAGCCCAAGCAGGGCGGCGTTCAACGCGTGGACAAACCACATAACAGCACGGGGCAGGAGTGACGTGACGAGTGGTTAGCAATCGCGTTTACGTCTTATTTCCGCCCCGTGTTGCGGCGTACCAGACCTACACATCCAGAAGTTAGCGCGCGGCTCCATTCGTACCGTTGCCACCAAAGTGCTGGTACCCGGAGGCGTCCAGCGCAACGGTGTCGCCCGTGGGTGTCTGCACAACGACCTCGTCCTCGTCGGGTGTCACCTCGCCCACCTGCGTAAACGACTGCGGGTCGAGGTCTTCGAGCACGTCGGGCGGGAGGCTGAAGAGCAGCTCATAGTCGTCGCCACCGAACAGCGCAAAGAGGTCGACATCTTCCTCAAACTCGTTCGCCACCTCGCGCGTCTCCAGCGCCACGGGTAGGGCGGCCGCGAAAATGCGTGCGCCCACGCGGCTCGCCCGGCAGATGTGATGCACTTCCGAGCCGAGGCCGTCAGAGATGTCGATGAGCGCATTCGGTCGCACGCCGCGCTCCCGCCAGTCGCGGATGGTCTCGATCGCAGCGTTGGGCGCCAGTTGCCGCTGAATCACGTAGCGATACGCGTCGATGTCCGGCTCGTAGGCCTCGCCCTGCTCCTTGATCGCCTCCCGCTGCCGTAGCAGCACCTTCAGCCCGGCATAGGCACCGCCCAGATCGCCCGTCACGCAAAGGGCATCGCCAGCGCGCGCGCCCCGGCGGAAGATCAGCTCGTGCTGCATGGCCTCGCCCACCACCGTCACGTTCACCGTAAGGTGCCGCGCGGCCGTCGTGTCGCCCCCGACGAGGGTCATCCCGTAGTGCTCGCAGGCCTTCCGCACGCCCCGGTAGAACGTCTCCACCATCTCCACCGAGATGTTGTTCGGCAGGCCCAGCGACACGGTCGCGTACTTGGGCAGCGCATTCATCGCCAGCACGTCGCTGACATTCACCGAGATGGCTTTGAAGCCCAGGTGGATAGTCGGCATGAAGGAGCGGTCGAAGTGGACCGTCTCGATGAGCGCGTCGGTGGTAATGACGTGGGCACGCTCGTCGTCTATCCGGTAGACCGCCGCGTCGTCGCCGATGCCCAGCAGAAGATCTTCATCGCCGCTGGTGCCGAGGATCTTCTGCATCCGGTCGATGAGGGCAAACTCACCGATATCACTGATAGGCGTAGGCGTGGCATTTGACATAGAACAAACGTTTTTATGAGATCGCAACAGGGGAGCTGCGCCAAGGATGGCGTATCATTCTCCGAACGGACCTCCGCACGACGGGTTCGGCCCCGCGGCCGGGGGCTCCCCCACACGGATGCCTTCTTCATGCAGGCTTTTCGCGCACTCGCCGTGCTCAGCTCCGGCTTCTTTCGCGATTAGCCCACACGGTACAACCGCGTCTCCGGCGACTCCCGCCCAACCCAACCGCCTACCGTTCGGCCGCACCGCGACACCTACACGAAACGCCTTCTTTCCCCTCTCAAGGAAGCACCAAAGAGCGAAGAAAAAAGCCAGTAGCACGCCCGCTGAAGCCCTTCGTGAACGTGCTGCCCGTAAGCGATGACACAAGCTGGGCTTCCCCCTCATCCTTGCATGATAAAAGTGACGTTGGGGTTGATCTTTTGTCTCCCTGATGATCATCCTGGCGTAGAGGAGGACCCTCATCCTGGGCTCCGAGCCCGCAGGACAGTTTCTCCCTCCGGCCAGGATTGTATCTCGAGGACTATCGTGGTGCTATGACACCGAATCTGCAAGGCTGAGCTCCCCTGGTCATTGTTATCACTTTGCTCGCGGATCACTTTCGCTAATTATCGTGATTTGATCTCTCTGCTACCATGTCTAACTATTTTCTCGGTATTGATGTTAGTAAGGGCTATGCCGACTTCGTCATCGTTGATCAGAAGCGAGAGGTTGCCGAGCCCACGTTTCAGCTGGATGATACCTTTCAGGGCCACCAGCAGCTCTACCAGGTGCTTTCTCGTTTCATCGAAGAGCGCTCTGGAGCCAGGCTTTACGCCGGTATCGAGTCGACCGGCGGCTATGAGAACAACTGGCTGGCTGCCCTTGGCCGCTTTCAGGCAAGCCTGCCCGTTCAGGTGGCTCGGGTAAATCCGATGCAGGTGCGAAGCCATGCCGAGGCCGAGGGCTCTCGCACCATCACCGATGGCGTGAGCGCCCGTTACATTGCGACCTTCTTGCTGGCTCATCCGAACAAGGTGCGCTACCAAAGGGAAGATGCGCTCTCGGAGCTGCGCGATCAATGGACGTTTATCGAGCAGCTGAAGAAGCAACGCACTGCGCTGTTTAATCAGCTTGAGTCGCTGCTCTACCGGGCGCATCCAGAGCTTATGCGGTATTTAAGTGGCAAGACGCCGGCCTGGCTGTTGAAGCTCTTAACGCGTTATCCGACAGCGGAGCGTCTTGGGCGGGCCCGCCCGAGGACCGTGGCCAAGATCCCGTATGTATCAGACGCTCGTGCAGAGGCGCTTGTCGAACGTGCGAGCACCAGCGCAGCGTCGGCCGCTGGCGAGGTCACCGAGGAGCTTGTCCGAGAACTGGCCCGGCAGCTGCTGCACTTCGATGGTTTGATCGGCAAGCACGAGGAACGCCTCGCCAGGGCCCTTGATCTACCCCAGGACGTGGAACTTCTCAAAAGCTTCGGCGCGATCGGAGACTACAGCGCCGTCGGGCTGCTCTTGGAGATCCAGACCGTAGAGCGCTTTTCTTCGGCTAAGAAGATGGCTGCTTTCTTTGGCGTCCATCCCGTCTATAAACAAAGCGGCGATGGCGTTGGGGCGATGCGTATGAGCAAGAAGGGATCCTCGCGGATGCGCCAGTTGCTATTTATGATCACGCTCACAGCTATTCAAGATCATCCGATTATCCAGCCGCTGTATGAGCGCCTGGTCGAAGAAGAAGGTAAGGCCAAGATGGTGGCCCTTGGCGCATGTATGCACAAGACCTTGCGCATTATCTACGGCATCTTGAAGCACCAGACGCCCTTCGACGCCGAGATCGACCGGCGGAACCGTGCTCGTGCCAGGGGGCAGAGCACTGGAGCACACGAGGAGAAAAAGCGTCGATACCAGCGCTATGACGTCTCGGCTCCTGTCTCCGACCGCACCCGCAAAAGAAGGCGACTGCAGCGGGATTCCCAAGGTGCTGTTGACACCATGTGCGGGATATCACCACCGACAGCCGCCTATCTGGAGCAACCGCCCGTAGAAACAAATGGTTCGCAAAAACAGCGATGTTCGACTTGACTTTTACCGGACTAACTGGCCTTCTCCCGCCGGGGGAGAAGGAATTCTTCCGCAAGCTGTAGCGACCAACCATAGCGCGAGAAGCTGCTGTGCTCATCTGCTGCCCTGCCACATCGGATGCAGCACCAATCGCCGCCGTTTAGACGAAGCACCTACCATTCAGCCGCACCGGAACGCCTACACGAATCCCCTTCTCTCCCCACACGGGAGAGAACCGAAGAGAGGGGGAAAAGAGCCAACGCGTAGCACCCACGCACCGGCCAAGCCACAGCCTTTTGCGGAGCCACTATTCTTAGACGATGAGGCAAATGGACTGCCTCCGGAATGCGCCCCCTCCTCACTACCGACCGGAGTTCGTAGCGGCTACCGCTCCGCCAATCGCTGCAGCGCCTTGCCGGAGAGGCGCATGGTCGTCCAGTCGTCGAGGGGCTCCGCGCCGAGGCGGTCGTAGAAGTCGAGTGCGAGCGTATTCCAGTCGAGCACCATCCACTCCACCCGCTCCGCGCCCCGGTCGGCGGCGATGTGCACCACCCGCTCCAGCAGTGCAAACCCGATGCCTCGGCCTCGGAAATCCGGCTGCACGAAGAGGTCCTCCAGATGCACCCCCCAGTTTGTCAGGAACGTAGAGTACGTTGGGTAGAAGAGCGCAAAGCCGACCGCGGTCGCGTCCACTTCAGCCAGCACGGCCCCGCAGCGCGGGTTCGCGTCCGGCGCGAGGTGCGTGGCCAGCGCCTCGGGGTCGGGCGCCGATTCATCGGCCAGCTTCTCGTAGACGGCCAGTTCGTTGATGAGGCTGCAGAGCGTGGGAGCGTCGGCAGGGGTGGCGCGGCGCAAGCGAAAGGACACAGGCACACAGAAACGATGAACGGTAGACGAGTCGAGCAAATGGCCCGGGCAGGGTCAGGGTCCGCCGTGGCCGGACGCTGTGGGACGCGCACTGACTGAGGTGTCCAGCCCACGACGGCGGAGCAGCGGCGCTACGGCAGGCTCCTGTCCACGAAAGCGCTGGTACAGATCCATCGCCTCCCGGCTACCGCCACGCGAGAGCACGGCAGCACGGAAGCGCTCACCGT
The DNA here is from genome assembly GCA_001564055.1 of Rhodothermaceae bacterium Tc-Br11_B2g6_7. Classification (GTDB taxonomy): domain Bacteria; phylum Bacteroidota; class Rhodothermia; order Rhodothermales; family Salinibacteraceae; genus Tc-Br11-B2g6-7. The sequence continues at coordinate 16,609 of LKNB01000011.1, read as the reverse complement.
TCTCACGGGTGAGGCCGCCTTCCTCCGCCAAGTAGGCGAACGCATCAGCGGCCAGCACTTCGCTCCAGATATATGCATAATAGTTGGCCGCGTAGCCGCCGGCGAAGATATGGGCAAAGTAGGGCGACTTGTAGCGCGGCGGTACCGGCGCATAGTCCAGCCCGTGCGCCGCAAGCGCCTCACGCTCGAACCCCAGCACGTCCTCAGGAAGCGCGTCGGGAGCGAGGGTATGCCATGCCAGATCGAGCAGCGCGGCGGCCAGGTACTCCTGCGTCTCGAACCCCTGATTGAAGTCGCGAGCGGCGATGATGCGCTCAAGGAGGTCATCGGGGATGCGCTTGCCGGTTTCGTGGTGGATGGCGTAGTTGGCCAGCGCCTCCGGATGGAGAGCCCAGTCCTCCTCAAACGTCGACGGGAACTCCACAAAGTCGCGTGGCACGGACGTCATGGCCTGCGACGGGTACCGGGTATCGGAGAACAGCCCGTGGACGCCGTGGCCCATCTCATGGAAGAGGGTGGTCACATCATCAAAGCTGATGAGCGCGGGCTCCCCCTCGGCCGGCCTGGGAATATTCAGCACGTTGACCACCACCGGCTGTTGGTCGAGCACGTGTGACTGGCCCACAAACGAGCTCATCCAGGCCCCACCCCGCTTGGAATCGCGCGCGAAGTAGTCGGCATAGAACAGCCCAAGCGGCTCGCCATCATGGTCGAGCACGTCGAATACGCGCACGTCCTCGTGGTACACCGGGAGGTCGAAGCGTTCCTCGAAGGCGATACCGAAGAGTCGGTTCATGGTGTAAAAGACCCCCTCTTCCAGCACGCGGTTGAGTTCGAAATACGGCCGCACTTCCTGCTCGTCGATGTCATATTTTGCTTCGCGGACGCGCTCCGCGTAGTACGCCCAGTCCCACGGCCGCACCTCATCGTCGATGCCATCCGCCCGGATCCGCTCCTGTAGCATCGCGGCCTCGCGCTCGGTATTGGCTCGGACGGCCGGGATCAGGTCGCTGAGCATGGCGAGCGCGTCTTCTGGACGTTCGGCCGTTTGCGGCTCCAGGACAAAGTGAGCGAAGGTCTTGTAGCCCAGCAGCGCTGCCCGCTCTGCACGAAGCCCAGCCATGCGCAGAACGAGCGGCCGGGTATCGATGCCCTCATGCTGCCCGATGCCGCGCTGCGCCGAGGCCTCCCAGACCCGCCGGCGCACCTCGCGGTTAGAGAGGCTGGTGAGCACCGGTACCCGCGTGGTATTGGTGATAGAGAGCAGATACTGTCCGTCATGCCCGCGCTCCGCTGCAGCTTCTCGGGCGGCAGCGATGCGGTCCTCCCGCAGGCCCTCCAGGTCGCTTCTGTCATCAATGAGCACAGCCCGCTCTTGCGTCATTGCCAGCAGCTTCTCCTGAAACTCCGTGCTAAGCGAGGAGAGCTCCGCGTTGATCTCTCGAATGCGCTGCTGCTCTTCGGCGTTGAGCAAGGCACCGGCGCGCACGAATGCCCGGTACTCATCGCGTAGGAGCTTGGCCGACGCCTCGTCCAGGTCGAGGGCCTCCCGCTGCTCGTACAGTGCCTGCACCCGCGCGAAGAGGTCGGCGTTGAGGCGGATGTTGTCGGAATGCGCAGCCAGGCGGGGCGCCATGGCGGCCTGGATGCGCTGGATCTCCTCGTTGGTATGCGCCGACGCCCGGTTGTAGAACACCTTCTGCACGCGCGTCAGCAGCGCACCGGTTCGTTCCAGCGCCACAAGGGTGTTCTCGAAGGTCGGCGGATCTGGGTTTTCAGCAATGGCCTGCACCTCGGCCAGCTGTTGCTCCATGCCTGCAAGCATCGCCGGCTCGTAGTGCGCATCCGCGATCGCGTCAAAATCGGGCGCTTCGAAGGGAAGCGTGCTGGGAGCGTAGAACGGATTACTCTTGTCAATCATGGCGTTGCTGCAGCGTCTGTCAACAGGTGGCGCGGGCCGGCGCCTGCTCAGTAGTCTCCCACACCCAGCCGGTTCCCTTGCACCGGCCAGGCCAGCGGCTGCGGGCCCTTGTTTTCGCTACCGTTGCCATCCACCCTTCATACACCGTATCTTGGGTCTCCATCCCCCTCATAACCCCGGTCGACCCTTATGCGCCTGATGCTCTCCCTCTGCCTGCTCTACGTCCTTCTCGTTGGCGCGCCTGCCGATGCGCAGATCGCCGATCGCGTGCTCACCAATGCCGTCCTCTGGACGGGCGACGAGGAGCAGCCCCAGGCCGAGGCCCTTGCAATCCGGGGCGACCGCATCCTGGCCGTGGGCGCTCACGGCGACGTCGAACAGTACATCGGCGCATCGACGGAGGTCCTGGACCTGGACGGCGCGTTTGTGGTGCCCGGCTTCATCGACAACCACACCCACTTCAACCGGGCCGGGGCGCTGCTCCTGGGCATCAACCTGCTGGATGTGAATGATGAAGCGACGCTGGCCGCGGCAGTCGAAGCCGCGCGCGACCGCCTGCCCGAGGACGCCTGGATCACGGGGGGCGACTGGGGCGCGTACGCGCAGTGGGCCGATGATCCGGAAGACCTGATGACTCCCGATCGGGAGGCGATCGACGACCTGACGACCGACACGCCGGTTTTCCTCTCCCGCTTCGATGGTGAGCAGTTTCTGGCGAACGCGCTCGCGCTGGAGAAGGCTGGCCTGACCTGCCAGGATAGCGGCGTCGACTGCGAAGAGGGGCGCATGACCGGACGCCTCACGCCCGAGGCCGCGGCAGCCGTCCGCGATGTCATCCCGGAAAAATCCATGGCGCAGCGCCGCTCCGAGGCCCACGTAGCGATGGAGCGCCTGGCCGCACACGGGGTCACCACCATCCACGATATCACGCCGCCGGAGCAGATGCGCGTGTTTCAGCAGTTGCGCGCAAGCGATGAGCTCTCGGTGCGCGTCTACGCCCGGCCCACGCTCGACCGCTGGGAGGCCCTGGCGGAGGCAGGCTTCACCCACGGATTCGGCGATGACTACCTGCAACTGGGCGGCCTCAAAGGGTTTGTAGATGGCATTCTCGGCAACGCCACCGCCCAGTTTTACGAGCCCTATGCCCACACGGGCGAACGGGGCATCTGGCGAGAGATGATGGGCCACCCGGACGGCATGCAGGGCCTCATCAGAGGCGCGTCCGCGGCCGGCCACTGGCCGCAGATCCATGCCATCGGCGACCTGGCCATCGATACGCTGCTGACCATGATGGAGACGGCCCGCAAGTCGGTTGAGGCTGCCGATCAGCGCTGGCGCGTCATCCACACACAGCACCTGCGCAGCCCGGAGGTCGCCGACCAAATGGCGGCGATGGATCTCATCGCCGAGATGCAGCCCATTCACGCGATCGACGACATGCGCTGGATGGAAGAGCGCATCGGGCCGGAGCGGGCGCGCTACACCTACGCCTTTCGCACACTCGACGACGCCGGGGTCATGCTCAGCTTCGGCTCCGACTGGCCCGGCACCAACGCCTCCTGGTACACTTCAAACCCACTCGAAGGCATCTATGCGGCCGTGACGCGGCAGACGCTTGACGGCACGCCGGATGGAGGGTGGATACCCGAGGAGCGCATCGACGTGGAGACGGCCCTGCGTGCCTACACCGTTAACAACGCCTACGCGGCCGGGCAGGAGGACACCCGTGGTCGCCTCGCGCCTGGCCTGCTGGCAGACGTCGTGGTCCTCTCTGACAACGTGCTGACCGTTGATCCTACGACGCTGCCAGACATTGAGGTACTGCATACCTTCCTGGGCGGACGCGAGGTGTATGCCCGCTGACGAGTGTCCCGTTCACTGCAGCCGCTCCGTGAGCACATCAAAGAACTGCGCCACGTGCTGCCCGTCCATCAGCGCATGATGCACATGCACCGAAACGGGCATCTGTAGCGTGCCCTCTGCGCGATGCCGCTTGCCAACGCACACTTTCGGCGCACTGTCGGGCACGGCCTGCGCTGACGTCAGTGCGGGCCTCGGGTGCGACAGGGCCGTAAAGTTGAGCCAGGGCAGCGACGAGAAGTGAATCACCGCATCATCAGCGGTTGAGGGGTGCAGATCCGTCGACGCACGCACGCGCGCCACCTCCTCGCGGGCCTTCGCCTGAAACGCCTCAAAGTCCGGATCATAGCGCACATACGCATACCCGAACGTCCCATCGGGCCGGCTGATGGTGGGCGAGGCATCCACCTGCTCATGCACCATCACCCCCTCCGCGTCGATACGGTACCGAAACGGCGTCACCGCGTGCACTGCCGACAGCGTGGCGTGCAGGTAGTACAGAAAGAACGAGTGCCCGGCCGCTTCACACCGCTCGTAGGCACCGGTGCAGGGGACCCGTGAGGTCACGCCAAAGAAGGGTTCATCGAACGACCGGAAAAAGTCAAAATGCGCCCGGCGGTTCCACGTGGCGAGGTTGAGGCGATGCGGCATGGGTGGCGTGGCAGGTGAAGCGACAAACGGGCCGTTCAACATAGCTGATAGCGGGATGGGGTGCCAGCGATCATACGTCGACCAGGTCACGATGCGCTGTAGCTCACGCCTCACCACCCCACAGCCCGGCGGCGTTTCCTGCTGCGTGGTGTGGATGAAGGATCCTATCCCCCCGGTCGTGTCAGATACGTCACGCCCGCCATGACGGGCACAGCCAGCAACAGGAGCTGCCCGGTGTACCACAAAACAAAGCTGAGCCTGGTCGGACGTTCGACGGTGGGGTCGGCCACCCATCCCAGCAACCAGAACAGCAGGTGGGGCAAGACAACGATCACGATACCCGAGGCGAACCGTTCAATGAGCCAGCCCGCAGAGATGCTCTGCAATGCGAGATAGTGCACCAAGACAATGAGCGCCAGCAGCGCACCCCCAATCAGGTTGGACCCCTGTATTGCGCTGATGTAGGTGAGCGTGGCTCCAAATATGACCGAGCCTGCGCCCGTGTAGGTCCACAGCAAGCGACGCGACATGGATTTCTGGCATTCTTTCATGACATCGATACCGCAATATACCACACAGCAAACACACTCTCAATGCAGGTAAAAGTCTGTTAAAAGTCGGCGTTGGGTGGGCAGGTGCGGGTGTCGGCGTTTGGGTGGGTGGTGGGAAAGGAATGGGGGCGGACTGGGCATCGTGACAACGTGGGTTTGGATGCATTCGTTGTCATGCCGGACCACGTGCACGGGATCATATGCATCACGTCCGATGCATCGACCCACGCCCGTAGGGTTACGGCGCGCGGTGACCCTACGGGCCTTCACCCCAGCGGATTACCTCCACCCGTACCCGCACGACCCCATCCCGTACCATACGCAGGTCGCGGGCGGCCGCCTTAGAGAGGTCTATGATGCGGCCGCGCACGAACGGGCCCCGGTCGTTGATACGGACATCCACGGTGCGTCCGTTCTCCTGATTGGTCACCCGCACGATGGTGCCGAACGGGTGCGTCCGGTGGGCAGCCGTGTGCGCGTCCTGGTCGTAGCGCTCGCCACTGGCCGTGCGTTGCCCGTGGAAGCGCGGGGCGTAGTACGAGGCAATCCCCTCTTCCGCGACTTTCTCGTCGCCAGCCTGGGCGGTCGGTCCTGCTGCCACACACCCGGGAAGCAAGAGGAGCAGCACCCCGGCAATCGACAGGGCGCCCCAGATCCGCAAGCGTAAGGCGTCGAAGCTAATCATGCGGCAGCTACCCGCCGGTACGTGACAAACCGAAACCCATCGTGCGGCTCCACGGCATCGACGGTAAACACGTCGCCCACCAGGTGCTCAAACGGCGGAAAGAACGTATCCCCGGTGTAGTCGCCCTCCACCAGCGTCAACTCCAGCCGGTCGGCTTTCGGCAAAAACTGCTCGTAGATGGCCGCGCCGCCGCCAATGAACACCTGGTGGGCATCCGCCACCGCCGCCATCGCCGCCTCTACGGAGGGATAGACCTCGACCTCAGGCATCTCCGCAAAGCGCTCCGGCTGCGAGGTGAGCACCACATTGCGGCGCTTCGGCAGCGGCCCGCCAAACTGGTGCACGATGGACTCAAACGTGCGCCGCCCCATAAGCAGCGGATAGCCGGTCGTCAGGCGCTTAAAGCGCTTCAGGTCGGCCGGGATGTGCCAGGGCAGGTCTTTGTCTTTGCCAATGACGCGGTTGTCCTCGGCGACGGCAGCGATGATAACGAGTTCAGGCACGGCGGTTCAACGGAGGATGGTTCGCATAGATGGGCCCTCTCTACGACCGCCGCCGCTGATGGTGCCCCATGTGTTGACGGGCCTGCAGGACGGGACCGCCACCCCTTCACAATTCCTTTGCAAGTACGCCTGCAATGCCCTATTCTCTATGCGCAGAATCACCCCACCCACCTTTTGCTGTTGTGCTGCATGCCCGACTTTCAGCTGCATCTGTTCGACTATATTGCCATCGGCGTGTACATCGTTGGCATCGTGGCGCTCGGGCTCTATTTTGCGCGCAACCAGAAGACCTCCACCGACTACTTCCTTGCAGGCCGGTCGCTGACGTGGTGGCTGATCGGGTTCTCGCTGTTTGCCTCCAACATTTCCAGCGCCAGCCTGGTGGGGATGGCCGGCGAAGCCTACGGCACGGGCATCGCCGTCTACAACTACGAGTGGATGGCGGCAGTGGTGCTGATCATTTTCGTGATCTTCTTCCTGCCGTTCTATCTGCGCGCCCGCATCTTTACGATGCCCGAGTTTCTGGAGCGGCGCTTTGACGTGCGGTCGCGCTACTACTTCTCGGGCGTAACGATTCTGGGCAACATCCTGATCGACACGGCGGGGGCGCTCTATGCCGGGGCGTTGGTCATTCAGATGATCTTCCCCGAGATCCCGATGTGGCAATCCATTGTGGTCCTGGCCGTGCTGGCAGGCCTGTACACGGTGGCCGGGGGCCTTGCGGCGGTGGTGTACACGGATGCCATTCAGGCGGTGCTGTTGCTGCTGGGGAGCATCGCGATTTCGTGGCTGGCGTTTCAGGAAATCGGCTCGTGGGCGGAGATCACCGCCACGGTGCCGGAGGACAAGCTGAGCATCATCCGGCCCATCGGCGATCCGGTGCTGCCGTGGCCCGGGCTCCTCACAGGCGTGTTTTTGCTGGGCTTCTATTTCTGGACCACCAACCAGTTTATGGTGCAGCGGGTGCTGGGCGCGAAGGACTTGCAGCAGGGCCGCTGGGGCGCGCTCTTCGCCGGGGCGCTCAAGCTCCCGTCCATCTTCATCATGGTGCTGCCCGGCACGTTCGCCCTCATCCTCTACCCCGGCCTTACCAACCCCGACCTGGCCTACCCGACGCTACTCTTCGACCTGATGCCCATTGGGATCCGGGGCCTGCTGATCGCCGCGCTGATTGCTGCCATCATGTCGAGCGTGGACTCCACGCTAAACTCGGCCTCCACGCTGGTCACGATGGACTTCGTGAAGAAGCTCATCCCCGACCCCACGCCGCAGCAGCTCCTGCGGTACGGGCGGATCACCACGTTCGTGTTTATGATCCTGGCGGCCGCCTGGGCGCCCATGATCCTCAACTTCCCCTCGCTCTGGCAATACCTGCAGTCGGTGCTGGCCTACCTCAGCCCGCCCATCGTGGCCTGCTTTGTGATGGGTATCTTCTGGACCCGGGCCAACCGGCACAGCGCCTTTGCCGCGCTCATTATCGGGCACCTCGTGGCTCTGGCCATGCTGATTACCGGCCCGGTGATGGGACTGTACGCGATTCACTTCCTGTACGTCCCGCCCATCCTGCTGGTGCTCTGCATGGCCATCATCTTCTTCTGGAGCCGCGCCGGTGAGGAACCGAAACCGGAAAATATTGAGGGCTACACCTGGTCTGTAGAGTTTTTCCGGAAAGAAACCCTGCTCCTGAAGGACGTGGTCTGGTACAAAAACTTCCGTGTGCAGTCGGTGCTGCTGCTCATCGCCACCGCTGTGTTGATCTTCATGTTCTGGTAGTCCCGTGGCCCCTGCTTCCGACCCTGCTATTGCACTGCTCCGCGACGCCACGACGCCGCATGGCATCTTGGCCTCTACGGTGGACCGGGCCAACTACCAGCGCATCTGGGCGCGCGATGGGATCCTTTGTGGGCTGGCTGGGCTTCTGGCGGAAGATGAAGTGCTGGCCGATGGGCTCCGCGCTACGCTCGACACCCTGGCCGCCGCCCAGGGCCCCGATGGGCAGATCCCATCGAACGTCGCCCCGGCTACCGGCGCGGTGAGCCTGGGGGGACTGGCCGGCCGCGTGGATCCGTCGGCGTGGTTTGTGGTGGGCTGCTGCACGTACGCCCAGCAAACGGGTGATGCGGCCTTCGCCGAGGCGCAGCGCCCCGCAATGGAACGGGCGCTGCAGGTCCTGACGACGTGGGAGTTTAACCGGCGCGGGCTCGTGTACGTGCCACAGGGCGGCGACTGGGCGGACGAGTACGTGCTGCACGGCTACGTGCTGTATGTGCAACTGGTGCGGCTCTGGGCCCTCCGGGCGTTTGCGGCAACGTTCAGCGCCGACGCGCAGAAGAAGCAAGCGGAGGCGCTCGCCCCCCTGCTACATTCCACCTTCTGGCCTACGGCCGCGGACGATGCCGATACAGCTTACCATCCACAGGCCTATCGGCAACTCATCGAACAGCACGGCACCCCCGTCTTCTTTCTTGCAGCGCTGGCGCCCGGCGGCTACACGCGCAGTTTCGACGCGTGGAGCAACGCGCTGGCGGTGCTGCTCGGCCTCCCTTCCGATGCGCAGCGCGAGCTGCTGCTGACGTACGGCCGGGCCCGTGCTGCCGAGCGGCCGCACCACTTCGTGCCGTCGTTCTGGCCACCCATCCGCAGTGACGACGATAGCTGGCGCGCCCTGCGCACGGCCTGGCGCGACCGCTTCAGCAATGCGCCCGGGCACTACCACAATGGCGGCCTCTGGCCCGTGGTGAACGGCTGGTGGGGCCTGGCCTTGCTGGCCGTGGGGCAGCGCGACGCTGCAGTGGACCTCGTAGAGTCGCTCCACACGGCCAACGCGGTGGGCACCTTTCCTGAGTATCTGGACGCCCACGAAGGCCGGCCGCAGGGCACCTGCCCCTGCACCTGGAGCGCCGCGGGCGCATTGCTGTTAGATAGCGCCCTTGACGGCGCGTCCCTTCCCTTTCTCTCCGCCCCCCAACCCGAATAGCCCTCGCTGCGCACCCAACCCATCGAGCTTATGCCCTCTCCGCTCGACATCCTTTCCGTAGGTGAGTTGCTGGTGGACCTCATCGGCGAGGCACCGGCGGACGCACTGGCCGAAACGACGGTCTTCCGCAAGCAGCCGGGGGGCAGTGCCGCTAACCTGGCCTGCAACGCGGCGCGCCTGGGCGGGGCGGTAGCGCTCGTCGCGGCGGTGGGCGACGATTCTCTTGGGCCGTGGCTCCGGGCGCATGTAGAAGCCACCGGTGTCGACGCCGCTGCCGTTACGACCGTAGCACAGACGCCCACCACGGCCGTACTGGTGGCCCGCACCACCGGCACGCCCGACTTCACTGCCTACCGCGGCGCCGACGCCGAACTCGAGCCTGCTGACCTGCCAAACGGGCTCTGCCAGCGCCCGCGCATCTTTCACACCACCTGCTTTGCGCTGAGCCGCGCCCCGGCCCGGGCCACCATTCTGGAAGCAGCGGCGGTGGCTGCGCAGCACGGCGTTACGCTTTCCCTCGACGCCAACTATGCGCCTGCCATCGGGCCCGACCGCGCGGCCGCTCAGTACACCGTGCAGCGCTACTGCCAGCACGGCGCCCTCGTGAAGCTGAGCGCCGACGACATCGCGCGGCTCTTTGGCGACGGCACTGCCCCCAACGACGCCATTGCCACAGTGCATAGCTGGGGCGCACCCCTCGTCTGTGTTACGCGGGGCGGCGACGGGACACATATCTCATGGGAGGGCGGCGAGCAATCCGCCGAGATCCCGGCCACACCCGTCACCATTCGCGGCGAAGCAACCGGCGCGGGCGATGCCTTCTGGGCCGGCTTCCTGATGGCGCACCTGAACGGGCAGGGTCCCGTCGACTGCGCTACCGCCGGCAGCCGTGTGGCCGCTCGTAAACTTTCAACCGATGGGCCGTTGCCCTCATCCATCGACCCTGCTATCTTGTCCGCAGATTCTGCCTAATCCACCCGCCACGCTGTGCTCGACCTCGCCATCATCTTTGCCTTCATCGCCTATGCGATCGGCTCCGGATTTTGGAACCGGAAGAAGGCATCCAAGGGGCTGGATGAGTATTTCCTGGCGGGCAAGACGATCTCCGGCTGGCGGGCTGGCTTCAGCATGGCCGCCACACAGTTTGCGGCCGACACCCCGCTCCTGGTGGTGGGGCTGATCGCCACGGGCGGCATCTTCCTGATCTGGCGGTTGTGGATTTACGGCCTCGCCTTCTTGCTGATGGCCTTCGTGTTTGCCGTGCTGTGGCGCCGCGCCGGCGTGCTCACCGATGCCGAGCTCACCGAGATTCGCTACAGCGGGCGCGGCGTGCTGGAGCTGCGCGTGCTGAAGGCCATCTACTACGGCACCATCATCAACTGTGTGGTGATGGCGATGGTGCTGGTCGCCGCGGTGCGCATCGCTGAAGTGTTTTTGCTCTGGCACGTGTGGCTGCCACCCGGCCTGTTCGACCCCGTGGTATCGATGGTCTCGGCCACCGGTCTCTCGTTCGGCGCGCCCGTCACCGACATCCCGCACGACGTCGCCACCGCCTCCAATCTGATCAGCATCCTGCTGATTCTGGCGTTCACCGCGCTCTATTCGACGACTGGCGGCCTGCGGAGCGTCATCGCCACCGATGTCGCCCAGTTTGCCCTCGCCATGGTGGGCACCCTGGCGTACGGCTGGATCATCGTCCGGGAGGCCGGTGGCCTGGCTGGGATCACCGACCGCGTGGTGGAGCTGTACGGCGCCGAACTGGCCAGCCAGCTGCTCTCGTTCAGTCCGCCCGACTCAGCCCCGGAGGTGCTGCTGCCCTTCCTCACCATCATCGGGCTGCAGTGGTTCTTCCAGATGAATTCGGACGGCACCGGCTACCTCGCGCAGCGCTCCATGGCCTGCCGCACCGACCGCGACGCGCGGATCGCCGGCGTGGTGTTCGCCTGGGCGCAGATCCTTTTCCGCAGCCTCATCTGGCTGGTGATTGGCGTGGGCCTGCTCATCCTCTACCCGTTCGACCCGGCGGCGATGGGCACCGCGGGCTTCGAAGCGGGCCGGGAGGTGCTCTTCGTACAGGGCGTAAACGACCTCCTCCCTGCAGGCTTTCTCGGGATGATGCTTGTGGGGCTGCTGGCGGCGCTGGCCTCCACGCTCGACACCCACCTCAACTGGGGCGCCTCGTACTGGAGCAACGACGTCTACAGCCGTCTCGTGTGCGAGGAATGGCAGGGGCGCGAGGCCGGGAGCCGCGAGCTCGTGGTGGTGGCCCGCCTCTCCAATATTCTGATTCTGGTGATCGCCCTGGTGATTATGGCCAACCTGGGCTCTATTCAGGCGGCGTGGCAGATCTCGCTGCTGTTTGGCGCGGGGATGGGCTCGGTGCTGGTGCTGCGCTGGCTCTGGGAGCGGATCAACCTGTACTCCGAGCTGGCGGCCATCGCGGTAAGCATCATCGTGGCGCCCATCCTGCTCTATTCCACCGACGCCGAGTGGATTCGCCTGAGCGTGATGTCGGCGACCTCCACCGCGGCGGCTGTCGGCATTACGTTCCTCACGCCGAAGACGGATCAGTCCGTGCTCGTCTCCTTCTACGAGCGCGTGAAGCCGCTGGGCGCGTGGGGCACCACCGCGCGGGCCGCTGGACACAAAGCCGGCGCGCCTGCCCGTGCTCTCTGGATCCGCCTCCGCGCCGCCGGCCTGACGGGCCTCTCCCTCTTCCTCCTGCTCGTAGGCATCGGCCGCTGGATGATTCCTGCCCCCGACATCTCCAGCTTCTGGACTTTTGTAATGATCGCCGCCGGCCTGGCCCTCATCCCTTTCTGGTGGCGGGAGGCGTTTGCCGTGGAAGACCTCGGTGTGGAGCGGGCGGCGCAGGGAGCCATGCCAGAAAAGGAGGTATCGGAGCGAGAGGAGGTGTAGAGCTGGCTATCAAGTGTCCCTGTCCCTTCGTGACGGCTGCTCCCCCAACATTGGAAGTCGCCGTGTACTGTGTTACCCCAGCGGCTCTATTCGAGGACGCTTCGGTGCCAGTCCGAAGCATCCTATGGATTACTCCGCTTCGCTCCGTGGTTCGCTTCGCTCCGTTCTCGATCGGGGTCGAGGATGACTTCGCGGGGAGAGCGGGGGTAGCGAAATGCGCTGTGCTGTGGTTAACCGCTGGGTATTTGCTGCCTCGTGACGACCGTCCTTCGTCGTCCTGCCCCTCGGGCCGTCCCCGTCCGGCAGGAAGCTCAGGCTTACGCCAACATGATGCAACTAAATTTCAGCCACCAGAGTAGTCCGTGTGCAATTCATGATGCTACCGTCGACGCCGGTACAGTCGAAAATAAGGCTGTGTGCGAACGCTGACGTTTTTCTTGTCGGGCCAACGCTACCGGGCGCCGAGCGGGAGTGGCTGTTTCACCTCTACCCGGCAAGATCAGACGCTGTTATCTTGTCGTAGGAGGAGAATTCAGCGGGATTCCTGCGCGTAATCTCCTCGGGAATATTTTCTAATACAGAATGCCATTGATCCTTTTTTATTCTGTCAAATAACCCCGCGAAGCTGTCCGCCTGTGGGTTGCGGCTTCCGTAGCTCTTATACATTTGACTGATGCTTTTCAGCATCGGAAGGTAGGGCTGTATATCGGTTGTTGTAGACTCTGCTTCGCTATCGACCCAGGCTATGGGGACTTTATGAACTGAGTCCTTCTCTATGTTATCTATCTTCAACAGCAGCTCTATGTCGAAGGCGAATTTCTTCTCAAAGGACGGGGCTACAATCGCCTGCACAATCCGTCCAGCGAATGCTTTGAAGCCACACTGAGTATCTGTGATATGGCCTAACTCAGGTAACATGCGCTTCCAGGAGTAGATGAACAGCTTGCCCCTGTCGTTTCGCTCGCCCTTCTTGATGACAACAGAACGGTCTTCGCGTCTGGAGCCGATCGCTGCAAGGAAGCCTTCGTCAAGGATGGGCTTTGTCAGCAGGCCAATCTGGCCGAGGTGGGTCGAGAGATCGGCATCACTGTACAGAACCACGTGGTTTTCTTTTTCTGCCCGTGAGGCATGATACATACCGTACAGAATGGAGCCGCCCTTTTGGCTATCGGATGCGTCGTCCAGTTCTGCTGCAACGGGTGCTCCTTGCGCGATGGCCTCCGCTAAAAACAGCACGTCGACATTGCGATAGCCCGCCTCGGAGACGATCTCTTGTGCTATCTCTCCTGAGCCGTTGGGGCATCCGTCGTCAACAAGCGTCAGGTCCCAGCTGTAGTTGGGTACATCCTCAAACAGCCAGTTCAGCTGATGAACCTTTACTCTGAGAAAGTCCTCCCCATTGGGATGCGCACTGGAGGGTTTGATGCGGTTGTGCTCCTTGTACAGGGCAATGACAACCGATACATGCGCCTGCTCATTAAACTGGCCTATGTATTTTTTAGATTTGGCCAGCTTTACAGCTATATTGAATGCAAGTGGTATGGAGGGATCGGACGCGTATGACGCCTCAATCGAAGCCAATGCCTCACCGCTCAAGTTCTGGACTAAAATGTCTGCCGTATGCTCTATTTCCGACAGGTCCTCGCTTTTTCTTAGGTCGATCGCACGGGATGCGTCTTCGATAAGCTGCTGCAGTAGTGTTTCATGCTCCTGGTGTGTTGCCAAAATTACCTCTCGTCGTTTGTAGTAACCGCAGTGCGCCCGCATTCCACTGTCGTCTGTGCCCCCGCGCTCTATTTTTGGGCCACGCAACGCTGTATTGAGAGCTCTCTACCTCTGCCGCAAACCGTACCCTCCGAACGGCAGGCAGTTGGCATTGTTGTGGGTGTCTGCACGTGGGTACAATCACAGGCGGTGCTGCCCTGCGTTATCCGCAGGAGTCGACGTACCGGGTTACCCGGCTTTCTCCAGCGCCGCCGCATGCTCGGCTACCTCGGCGGCTACAAGCTCGCGTACCTCAGTAGCAACCCCCTCGAGGTCCTTATCGGCGAAGTCCTCATACGGAATTGGCTGAAGCACCTTGACCGTGATGGGATGGTGCCCGTGCAGCTTCAGGCTCTTTTTGGGGAGGGCTTCCTTTGTGCCAGAAATCGCCACTGGCAGTAGGGGACGCTTCATCTCCTTGGCCAGAATAAACGCCCCCAGCTTAAAGGGCCGCAGTTCACCTGTGCGCGACCGCGTGCCTTCCGGGCAGATCCAAATGCTGCTTCCCTCGCTTAGATGCTGCCGGCATTCCTCCATCATCTGCTTTGCGCTCTCCTTATCGCCGCGGTGCAGCTTCACGTAGCGGTTCATGTACATATTCCACCCGATGAGGGGCACCTTGAACATCTCCGCCTTGGACACCCACTTGAAGTGCGTAAAGAGCCGGAACGCTACCAGAATATCGAGCGCTGACTGATGGTTGGAGACGATCACGTAGGCCTCCTCCGGATCGATATGCTCGCGGCCCTCCACCTGCACCTCCCACTGCGGGTTGGTCCACAGGTAGAAGCTGGCCCAGAACGACGAGTACAGGTGCAGCCAGCGCAGGCGCTTGTCAAACGGCAGGGTGACGATCCAGATAAACAGAGCCCCCACGTAGAACATGAGGCTCGTCACTGCCATGAAGAGCAGAAACGTGATCGAGGCCAATTGGCGAAGCATAAGCCACACGTACTGTAGCGAGGGATACCGAAATAGATCTCACGCCCGTTTCAGGCGTCGGTTCGGTCAGCTACGTCTGCACTATCTGTCTGCCACCTGCATGAGGTCGTGAGAATATACACTTACGCGATTCCATTCCACAAAATACAGACGGTCGTCGTCCATGTATATGCTTTGCATGTCCGCAGTGGGAAGATCGGCCTCAAACGAGAAAGCGTACAAGCCATCCGCAAGGAAGTACGCGTCGAAAACATAGGTATCCCCTTCTTTCCCCGTCATGGTCACAATGTAGGGCCCCACCCGGTGTAAGGTATAGGTCGTCACCGGGGTATTATCCTCAAACCCCACAAACGTCGTGGTACGCCCACCCACTTCTGTTTCCTCAACTTCTACCACCGGTGGCGAGGCTTCAGTTCGAAGCACTCGTGCATACATTAGGTCGTGGTTTTGATCAAAGCGCAGCACGTGCGGAAGGCGATTCGGAGCAAGTATGTACCCACCCTCGCCATCTGCAAGTAGATGTCCCGAATAATGAAATGCCCTGGATCCACGAAACGGTAGTTCATTCATTTCCTCATGAAGGAGCCTGCCCGCCATACCAAGTGAATCTCCTTCTTGCGAGTAGCGCGTAAATACGTAGGGTTGCCCGTGGCGCGGCTGAAAAGCAACAACCTGGTCATCAGTTGCCACCACTTCGCTCGGGATGGTAAACGCGTACGCTGCAGAGTGCCAGCGGAAGTCGCCCTCATCATCAAAGGCTGCTACAAGGCGACGGCCCCGATCGGTAATGTAAAGCTCCCCGGACTCTGGATGTACATCAAATCTCCCCATTTGACGAAATTCGCCCGGTCCTTCACCCGCGCCCTCTCCAACGGTTCGCTTCAAGTTGCCCTGCTGATCAAACACCTTAACATCCAGGTCACCGTAATCTAAAACAAAAATACTCCCATCGTCCGTTGTGCGGACGATTCCAGCGTGCATGAATAGCTCAGATTCGTCTGCACCAACTACCAACGTTGGCTCCAGGCTGATCTCTTCTTGTACAGTGGGATTCCCCAAGTTCGAAGTGTCAACCTGATAAACAGTAGGCACTTCGTATTGCACGCCATCATGGATGAACAACAGAGCCTCCGAACGCTGATCCGACTGGCACGCTGCAAACGCCAGTAGCGCAAAGCTTACGTATACTATTTTAGACATCGGAAAAGCGCTCGAGGCTATTTGTTTTTAGGCTTGAATGGGCTGGTCAATCTCCAAATCAGAAGTACATTGGTACGTATGAATCTCACCATTTTCATCAATGGATTCCGCCCAACGACAGTCCTGCTGCTCCAGCTGATTACAGCCTACACTCCAACATGAAATCAACTCCCAGCCATCCTCGGTTTGAACCATTTCACAAGCTGCAGAATCTTGGGACACTATAGCTGCCTCCGTCGGGGATTCTACCAGCATTCCCCAGGAAAGAACCGTCACGAAGGCCACTAAAACCATCTTATCATAAGTAGACATTCTGTTCACCTACTGTTTGGTTAGAATTACAATCAGTGTAGGCACATAAACAGCTACTCGCACCCCCCTTTTTTATTAGCGTTATCTTCATAATTGTTTTTGTCCCACCTTACACCTCATCTGGTCGGCTTTTCTGTCAGATGTGCATACGACACCGCTTTCTTGCCTTACGAGCCAATGGTTAGTTGACATCCTCCCCCGCCTAAAGGCGGGAGATTCCCGTCTCTCACAAGAGCGGGTTCCTCATTCATCGGGCGCTGCTGTCGAGGACAAGTCCTCGTTCAGTCTCACGCAGCCCTCCAGAGGCTGAAGCCGCAAGCCCTG
>LKNB01000010.1 GCA_001564055.1 Rhodothermaceae bacterium Tc-Br11_B2g6_7 | reverse complement strand
GCCTTTCCTACAATGCGGCAGCCGGGCGACACCGTACAGGTCCGCGTTTCGTACGATGGAGCCCCTCGCGTAGCGCCCAATCCGCCCTGGGATGGCGGCTTCACATGGGAGACCACGCCCGACGGCGCGCCCTGGATCGCCACGTCGGTGCAGACCAACGGGGCCGACCTCTGGTGGCCTGTGAAGGACCACCCGTCAGATAAGCCCGACTCCGTGGCCCTCGACATCCGCGTTCCTGAGGGTCTGACGGTGGCCTCCAACGGTATTCTGGAAGGCACCACCGCGCATCCAGATGGCACACAGACCTTCCGCTGGATCACGCGCCAGCCGATTGCGCCGTACAATGTAGCCCTGAATATTGCCCCGTATGAGGTGCTGGAGGATGATTTTGAAAGCATAGGAGGAGAGACGATACCTCTTTATTTTTACACCCTTTCGGATCGTGCCGACGATGCTGCGCGTCTGCTGGCGCAGGCCAAGGAGCATCTGGCGTTTTACGAGGAGCTCCTCGGCCCCTACCCCTTCCGATCGGAAAAGTATGGTATCGCCCACACGCCCTTTTTAGGCATGGAGCACCAGACGATCATTGCCTATGGTGATGATTTTGCAGATGGTGAACATGGCTTCGACTGGATTCATCACCATGAGCTCGGGCATGAGTGGTGGGGCAATCTGGTGTCGGCGGCCGACTGGCGGGACTTCTGGATTCACGAGGGCTTCTGCACCTACATGCAGGCCTTGTACGCAGAGGCTGTGGGTGGGCCAGAAGCCTACCAGCGCGAGCTTTCTGGTTATCGGGGTGAGTTGCGCAACCAGCGCCCTGTGGCGCCACGCACCCCGCACAGCACCGCCGACATCTACTTCATGGATGGGCCCGGGAGCGCGTCGAACCACGACATCTACTACAAGGGGGCCTGGGTGCTGCACACGCTCCGATGGGTGATGGGTGATACGGCCTTTTTTGATGCGCTCCAAACTTTTGCCTATCCGACGGATGCGCACCGGACCGCCACGGACGGGTCCCAAAGTCGCTTTGCGACCACCGATGACTTCCTTGCCATCGTGAACGCGTATGGGGAGACCGACCTCTCGTGGTTCTTTGAGACCTACCTGCGGCAGCCGGCTCTACCAACGCTATCCACGGAGCGAGCGGGGGACACGCTCACGCTGCGCTGGGACCAGCCCGCCGGGGTCGCAGTGGAGGTACCCGTTGAGGTGGAGGTCGACGGGGACCGCCAGCGGATTCCAATGCCTGATGGCTCTGGCACCGTATCGTTGGCTTCCGGAGTTGACGTCACCATTGACCCCGACGGCTGGCTTCTGCGCAATCGGTAGCGGTCCGACACCTGAGCGCATGGGGCAACGTCCCCTACAATCGTGTTGAAAGCGCTTTCATTCGAGTTATGGATTTCCTATGTTCTATTAACGCGAAATTTACATTGACAACCAATGGAGGTGCAGCATGTGGATACGCGTCGTTGGGTTTTGTCTGGTATGTATTGCACTCGTGCTGATAGGCTGTGAGGCAGCAGAGCATGAGAGTCCGCTCGCTGGCGCCTGGGAGCTTCGTGAGGCCACCTACACCACTCCCGATACGTCCATGGCTATGGAGGAGTCGATGGTTAAAATCCTCACGGAGACCCACTTTGCCTTTGGACGCCAGGGTGAAGAGGGGCCGTTTGCCGGAGGGGGGCGTTACGAATTTGACGGTGAGACGTACACGGAATTTGTGGATTACCACATTGACTCAGAAGCGCTCAATGAGACCTTGACGTTTGAGGTCGAACTGCAGGGCGACTCCATCTGGGTACATCGCGGCAACGTCGGTGAAAACCTGCAGTTGGAGGAGGTGTGGCACCGGATCGAATAGGTACCGGGGTATCCTTCGCTTTGGCCCGGCAGGGTGCCCTGTGTTCGTGAAGCTTGTGAAAGAAGCCGCGGATCGTCTGATCTCGCGTGTGTAGCCCTCGTACGCTCGGTGTTTTGCACTCACCTGAGACGTACATCATGGATGTTGCGATTGTAGGCTGTGGATTTATTGCAGAGGCCTATGCCGCGGCGCTGGCAGCGGCGCCCGGCGTGCGGCTAAGGGCCACGGCGGATCTGGCGCCGGAGCGGGCAGAGGCGCTGGCAACGGCCTATGATGCCGTGGCTTACCCCTCGTTGGATGCGCTGCTGGACGGGGCCTCGGCGCCGCTCGTGGTGAATCTTACCATTCACCACGCGCATGCCGAAGTAACGCGGGCCTGCCTCAAGGCCGGGCGCCACGTGTTTAGCGAAAAGCCGTTGGCATTGTCTGCGGCCGAAGCCCATGCGCTCGTAGATCTCGCGGCCGCAGAGGGGTTGCACCTTGGCGCGGCGCCTGCGGCCAGCCTGTTCGGTGATGCACAGCAGCTTGCATGGCGCTACCTGCGTGAGGACCGACTGGGCCCTGTCCGCATGATCTATGCCGATGCCAACCTGGGGCGGGTGCCCGAGTGGAACGCCAACCCTGAGCCGTTCCTGCGCATCGGGCCGTTGCTGGATGGCGCGGTCTATCCCCTCACGCTGCTCACGGCCTGGCTGGGCCCGGTTGTCGCAGTCGAAGCCGCGCATCAGGCCCGGCTGAACCCGGACTTCGAGCGGGAAGGGGAGCGCGTCACGATCGATACGCCCGATCACTACACCGCGATGCTTCGCTTCGCCCATGGCGTACGGGCCCGGCTGACGGCCAGCTTCTTTGTGCCGCACCAGACGCAGCACTTCAACAGTCTGGAGTTTCATGGGGATAAGGGCTCGCTCTATCTGCGTAACGCCGGCGACCTTGCATGGACCGGGGATGGGGGCGACCTTCAGTTTGCACGGCTTGGGGCGCCCTACCAGCCGGTTGCGTTGCCGAAGTCTGGGGAGGTGTTCTCCTACGCGACGCCCATCATGGATATGGCGGAGGCGATCGCAGAAGACCGACCGCCGGTCGCCAGCGGCCGGCAGGCGGCGCATGTCGTCGAGATTGTGGAAGCCATCGAATCGGTGGCGGCAACGGGGGAGCCGTTCCAACTTGAAACCGAATTGCAGCCGACGGTACCGCGTGCCTGGGCTGCTGCAAAAGTCCCGGGCCGGACCATCGGCGAAGCTGAGGGACTCCCACCCGTCGGGTTTGGGTGCTCGCGCTACCGAGGCGGGACCACGTACGTCGATCTGGAGAATCCCATCATGCAGGCACTGGATTCGGGGTGCCGACTCCTGGACCTCGCCGAATTGTACGGCACCGAGGCATTGGTAGGCGATCTGCTGCAGCGACCGGGCAGTCCAACGCGGAAAGACCTGTACCTGATTGGCAAGGTATGGAATACGAACCACGCCTACGACGACGTGATCGCCGCGTGCCGGCAGTCGCTGGCTGCCCTCGGCATCGACGCCTTCGATTGCTACATGATGCACTGGCCGCAGGCGTGGGCGCATCAACGTCCGCTTGGTGACCTCTCCACGCACTCGCACGAAGAAGCGCAAGCACTGACATTTCCGACAGACGAAAAGGGAGTCATCCTCGAAGCCAATGTGCCGCTGGAAGAGACGTGGCGGGCAATGGAAGCGCTGGTAGATCGCGGCTGGACCCGGGCGCTGGGCGTCAGTAACTTCAACGAAGAGCAACTGGCACGCATTGCAGCCATGGCATCCGCACCGCCCCGTATTCATCAGTTTGAACGGCATCCCTACCGGCCGAATCATGCGCTCGTAGAGGCGACCCGGCGGCATGGGATGATCCCCATGGCGCACTCGCCGCTGTCTGCGGATGGGTTGCTGCAAGACCCGGTGCTACGTGCTATCGCTGCGCAGCACGACGTGAGTTCAGCCCAGGTCGTGCTTCGGTGGAACGTGCAGCAAGGCATCATCCCGATTCCATCCAGCACAAACGCCGCGCATATTGCGGCAAATTTGAGTGTCTTTAGGTTTGACCTATCCCGTGACGAGATACAGGCCATTGACGACCTGGCACAGGACGGGTAGGGTCGGGTGCATTCACTAAGGCTTACGCCGTCTGCGCGGCTACAGCTGCTACCAGCGCTGGCGTTACGTCCGTGATCGCCTCGGCGTCTGCGAAGCAAGCGGCACCCGCCCCCCAGGCCAGCAGCGGGACCGGGTTGCGCGTGTGTGTTTTGATGGAGAGGTCCTCCAGGTTGCCGTGATCGCTGCACAAGACGACCAGATCACGGGTGGGGTCGAGCGTTTGCAGTAGGGCGCCCACAAACCGATCCAGGTCATGCAACACATGCTGCGCCCGGTCATGGTCGCGAGCGTGCCCCGCCTTGTCAGTCCGAAAGTACTCGAAGACCGTGCAGGCATGGTCCGCAGCGATAGCAGCCAGCTGGGTGCCAGCCTCCGCGGGCGTGCGGAGCGGAATATCCAGGCCAAGGTCGTCGCGCCAGGCGCGTCCCGTAAGACCAGCCGGGAGGGCCTCGCCCGTGCGGACATCAGCCTCGGTGCGGATGCGTACGTCGGCATCGAGGCAGCACCGCGTAGTAACGGTCCACCGGTTGCGCCGGGCGGCATAGCTGAAGAACCGGTCGGGGTAGGCGTTAGCGAACGCCGCCGGCTCGTTATGCGGCACCTTCAGCTGCTGCACGCGCCTGAACAAATTGTGCTGCCGCAGCGCCTCGCGGGTCTTTGAGTGGGGATACGGACCGTAATGCCGCCCGGCCAGCTCCGGTGCGTTGATGCCAGAAAACAGCGCTGCCTGGCCCGTTCCGCTTTGCGGGAGGCCGGGCACCCCCAGGTTAGCATCCACCGCTGTAACGGTCCGCTGGCCGTCGGCGTGGGGCTGCAGGGCATTCGTCCAGCGCTGCCCCCCTGCAAGGCGAATGAGGGCGGGCCAGTCGGCATCCAGCGGATTTTGCGGGCCGCCCGGGCCAAGCCCGACGCCATCCACAAATACGAACACAACGGCCATGACAAGACCTACATCAGATTAAGAATCGTCGTCTGCTGAAGACGAGGCGCTGAGCACGGCGGCAATGGCATCCAGCGGGGCATGATCAAGCGGGGTGCCGTCAAGGTATACGCGCGCCTCGTGAGCCATCGCCCGGTCGATCACCTGCCGCACCAACCGGTCGTAGCCTACGAAGAGCGGAGGCACCTGGATCACCGAAAGCCCCGGCCCGACGATGGTCAGCATCTCATCCGACACGTTCACGTAGGCCACTGCGCTCCACGCAATCGTAGTAGACTGCCGCACGTAGTCACTGCCCGTGACCTTTGTCGGGGTAAGGCGAAGGTACCACACGATGCGGCGGAGCGCGTGCAGGCGGCGCCCAATCCATCCTCCCGTCAGCAACCAGCCCATGGCCAGTAGCATAAGCACCAGCGGTTGTGACAGGACGTCAAACGCTCCAAGGGCGAGCAGTGCACCGGATACGGTGACCATGCCCGCCCCCCAGGCCGACACCCGCGCAGCACGCTGACGCATGATGCGCAGGGCGGCCTCGCTATCATAGACATGCGTCTGTGTAGCCATTGGTTTGGTTGCGCTCGCGGGTACCAGGAGGCGTGCTGCCATATCCTCTGCACTGTGCACAGGTAGCGTACGACCAACAAAGCGGTGATTCAAGCAAAACCTGTGATCTCATCGCTACAGCCTGCTGTAACCTCTCCGGAAACGGGTCGTTAGAGCCCCTCGCATTAGATGTTGTCTTATCACTACCGCGCTGTGCTCTCAACGCTCCGACCGTTTCGTGTATTTGTATCGCTACTCTGGATCTGCTTTGCCGTCACGTGCGGAAGCGCCTGGGCGCAAAGCCCCTTCGATGATCCCATCGCCACGGTAACAGATTTTGCGGTAGCAACCGAGCTTGCGCAACTCACCGAGGCCCATGAGCAGCGCCTGGCAGACCGGCCGTGGTTTTCTGTAGATGGACGACCGGAGCTCTGGTACAATCGCGTCGAATCGCTGCATGCCGGTTTTGAACTGGATGCGACGCTGTACGACCGGCTGGAAGTCCGCGTAGGAGGGGGGTACAGTAGCGGCCTCAGCGGCACCGATCGCTGGACTTACCAGAGCCGCATTCGCCTCTTCTTCGGTGACGGTCAGCGAGGTCATGCGAGTGCAGGATACCACGCCGGCGCCCGTCCGCAGGCGGGCTCCGTACTGTATGGCCCCTTCCTGAACGGCGTGACCTACCTGCTCGGTGGCGACGACTATTTTGACTACTATCGCACGGAGCGTTTTGAAGCGGAGGTGTCGTACGGAGACCTCCCCCTCGACAGCCGCCTAACGCTGCAGTACCAGGATGAGCGGGCGCAATCGCTGGAGGCGACGACCGGCTACGACCTGTTCTCGGCCCGGAGCGAGCTGCGTCCAAATCCGGCAGTTGCTACAGGCCCCATCCGCTCGGTTGCCGCTGAGTTGCACGTCGGCGATCGCCGGTTTCGCCCCCGTGGCATTTTCGGCGAGCGCTCGCTACGCCTCCGTGTGGAGCATGCGCCGCGCGATGTGCTGGCGAATGCCACCACCTTCACGCGTTTTACGGCTGATGTCCACGGCCGCGTCGCTACCTTCAACCGGGACGCACGGCGGCCGCACACGCTGGATGTTCGGGTGACCGGCGGCACCTATCGCGGCAGCCTGCCTCCACAGCGGCAGGGGCTGGTGGATGGCCGCCTGGGAATCTATACACCGTTCGGAGCCTTGCGCACGCAGCACGGCGTGCCGTACGTAGGGGGCGAACACCTGGGCGTGTTCTATGAACATAACTTCCGTAGTGCTCTTTTTGACCTCGTGGGACTGGACTGGGCTGCAGAGCGGAGCTGGCAGGTGTTGGCGTTTGGCGGACATGGGCGCACGTGGGCTGCGGAGGGTGCCGGTCCCGTACTGGCGGCCCGTGCGCCTGCGCAGTTTCACCACGAAGTGGGGGCCTCACTGAGCGGCATCCTCTCGGTGCTCCGGCTCGACGTGGGCTTCCGATTGGATGAGCCCGGCACGACGGTTGGTGTGGCAATCGCCCGTATCTTTTAGCCTCACCTCGTGTTGCGCCGCTGTGGATTTTGACGGAACGTCGGGTGCGTGCCTTTACACCGCGCCATGGACGTTGTAGGTTACGTTGTGCACTGATTCTCTACCGACCGTTAGCCTCATGGCCAAGAAGAAGAAACGCGGCCAAACGCCGCTCATGCGCCAATACTACAAGATCAAAGACCGCCACCCGCAGGCGATCTTGCTCTTTCGCATGGGCGACTTTTACGAGGCGTTCGAGGAGGATGCTAAGACAATCAGTTCGATCCTTGGCATCACCCTTACCAAACGCTCGAACGGCGCGGCTAAAGATGTGCCCATGGCAGGGATTCCCCATCATGCGCTCGATAATTATCTGCCCAAACTCATCCGCGCCGGCAAGCGCGTGGCCATCTGTGAGCAACTCGAGGACGCCAAGTATGCCAAAAAGGTGGTAAAGCGCGGGGTGGTTGAAGTGGTCACGCCCGGGGTATCGTTTAGCGATGAACTCCTCAACCCCAAGCAGTCCAACTACCTGGCAGCCATCCATTGGGAGGGGCAGGGCACGGACGCACGGGTCGGTGTGGCCTTTATTGATGCCTCGACGGGCGAGTTTTTCGTGACGGAGGCGCGCGCGGCGGAGCTTCCTGATCTGCTGCAGACGATCAGCCCGGCGGAAGTTATCATCGACAAGAACGAAAAGCAGCGCCTGAAGGAAGCGCGTACGCCCGAGTTCATCCTGACGCCGCAGGAGGATTGGGTATTCGGCTATGACTTCGGGTACGAAACGCTGCTCCGACATTTTGAAACCCACTCGCTTAAAGGGTTTGGGGTAGAAGGCCTGGAGACGGGCGTGGTGGCGGCTGGAGCGGCGCTGCACTACCTCGGCGAGACGCAGCAGGGCAAGCTGCCGCACGTCCGCCGCATCCAGCGGTACGAGCGGGACGACTACATGACGCTGGACGCCTCGACCAAGCGTAACCTGGAGTTGGTGACCTCCATGCAGGGCGGGGGGCGTGAGGGCACCCTCGTGGAAATCCTGGACGATACGCTGACGCCGATGGGGGGCCGGCTGCTGCGCCACTGGTTGCTGCGTCCGCTCCGGCGCGTGGAGGCTATCGAGCGCCGCTTGGATGCGGTCGACGCCCTCGTACGGACGCCCGAGCGGCGGACGGCGCTTCGCGACGAGCTGCGCGAGATCGGCGACATGGAGCGCCTGGCAGGCAAGGTGGCTACCGGGCGGGCTACACCGCGCGATCTTGTGCACCTAAAGCTTTCCTTAAAGCAAATTCCGGCGCTTAAGGCAACGCTTCAGGAGGAAGAGACGCCTGCACTGGCCGATGTAGCGGACGCACTAACGCTCTGCCGCCCGGTTGTGTCGCTCATCCAGGAGGCGCTTGTGGACGATCCGCCGGCTGCCATCAGCGACGGTGGCCTGATTCGCGAAGGGTACGATGATACCCTCGACGACCTGCGTGATCTGTCAGCGAACGCCAAATCGTGGGTGAAAAACATGCAGCAGGAGGAGAGCAAACGCACCGGCATCGACTCGCTGAAAGTCGGGTTTAACAAGGTGTTTGGCTACTACCTGGAGGTCACCAACACGCACAAGGAGAAGGTGCCGGAGCACTACATCCGCAAGCAAACGCTCGTGAACTCGGAGCGCTACATTACGCCTGAGCTCAAGGAGTACGAGGAAAAGATTCTGACCGCGCAAGAAAAAATCGAGCGGCTGGAGCAGGAGCTCTTCAACGAACTGCGAATGGCGGTCGCTGAGGAGACGGAAGCGCTACAGCGCAACGCCTCACTCATCGCCATGCTGGATGTGTTTAGCACGCTGGCCGCGATCGCCGAGCGCAATAGCTACGTCCGGCCGGCCATCGCCGATGATCAGCAACTGACGATTCGTGCTGGTCGCCATCCGGTGGTGGAGCAGACGCTTCCGCCCGGCGAACCGTTCATCCCCAACGACGTGGCGCTGGACGTGGAGAGCGAGCAGATCCTCGTCATCACCGGGCCCAACATGGCCGGCAAGAGCGTCGTGCTTCGGCAGGTCGGGCTCCTTGTGTTGCTCGCACAGGTGGGCTCCTTCGTGCCTGCCGATGAGGCGCACGTTGGCGTGGTCGACCGCATCTTTACCCGGGTCGGGGCCTCCGATAACTTGGCTGCGGGGGAGAGCACGTTTCTGGTGGAGATGAACGAAACAGCCAATATTCTCAATAATGCCAGTCCGGCGTCGCTCATTTTGTTGGACGAAGTGGGGCGCGGCACGAGCACGTTCGACGGCCTGTCGATTGCCTGGTCGCTGGTGGAGTATCTGCATGAGAACCCCGAGGTGGCGGCGCGCACGCTATTCGCCACGCACTACCACGAGCTAAACGAACTGGCGGGCCGGCTGGACCGGGTGCAGAACTATAGCATCCAGGTGAAAGAGCACGACGGCCGCATCATCTTCCTCCGTAAAATGGTCGCCGGTGGCACCGATCACTCCTATGGCATTGACGTGGCGCGCATGGCGGGGTTGCCGCCAGCCGTCATCGATCGCGCCCGGTCGGTGTTGCAACAGCTCGAGAGCCAGGAGTGGGTCGTCGACGAGGCTGAAGCGTCTGGCGATGGACTGCCATCCTCAGCGCGCCCCCAGGTACCGGAGCTGGATGAGCCCCAGTTCCAGCGGTCCCTGTTCGATACGCCGCCTGATCCGCAAGCCGAGGCGCTGAAGGAGCAGGTCGGGCAGTTGGACCCTGACCGCATGACGCCCATCGAGGCGCTCATGAAACTGGTAGAGCTAAAAGCCCTGCTTGGCGACGAGGTTACCTGACCCCCGTCAGTTGCGGGTCGTGTACTGGCCGTACCGGTTCCAAATCTCGCACGCCGCCGCACTCGCACCCAATGGGCAGCCAAACCGCTCATACCGCAGTTGGCGGATAAGGTGCAGCTGGGCCTTGAGGCGCTTGCGCACAAACGCCAGCTTTTCCGTAGCCTCTTGCAGGTTGCTGCGGGTGCGCTGCATCGACTCGCGCACGCGCTGATAGGAATCGACAGCGTCTTTCAGGGGACGGTTGTTTTCCATGACGGACCTAACGGTTGGGGACAATTGTGGCGGCGAACAGTCGTAGGGTACACACCCTTCAACTTGGGCAGGCACGCCGGCAACGCATTTGACGTGTGCCATCGTACGAGGCCGCTATCATCTTTTGGATGATCTCACCGACTCACCTTTACCACTCGACCGCGCTATGCTCCATCCCTTCCTTGAGGTATCACCAACCATTCCGAATACCGCGTTTGTAGCTCCCTCTGCCGATATCATTGGTGACGTCGTGCTGGGTGAGGAGGCCAGCGTCTGGTACAACGCGACGCTCCGCGGCGATGTCAACTGGATTCGGATCGGTGCCCGTTCCAACGTGCAGGATAATGCCGTCGTCCACGTCAGCAACCAGGTAGCGCCCACGCGGATCGGGGCGGAGGTCACAGTGGGCCATAGCGCGGTGGTGCACGGCTGCACGATCCACGACCGGGTGCTCGTAGGCATGGGCGCCGTCATCATGGACCACGCGGTGATTGGCTCGGACGTCCTCATCGGCGCGCGGGCGCTCATCACGAGCGGCACGGAGATTCCACCACGGTCGCTCGTGCTGGGGAGTCCGGCCAAGGTGGTGCGTTCTCTCACGGACGCGGAGGTCGCAAAGGTAGCGCAGTACGCGGCCCGCTACGTAAAATACAGCGCCATGTATCGGGGCGTGTCAACGCCGGACGAGAACCCCTTCTACGACCGGACCGCGGCCCCCAAGGCCTGATCGCGGAACAGCCCCAAAATCCGCTTGGTTTGACCGGCCTCTATTCCTGATAGCTCCACCAGCCTTCGTTTCATGCATATTGGCCCCATTGATTTTGGTGAGCGCCCGCTGTTTCTGGCGCCCATGGAAGACGTCAGCGATCCGCCCTTCCGGATGCTCTGCAAGCGCTTTGGCGCGGATATGATGTACACGGAGTTTATCTCCTCCGGCGGGCTGATCCACGATGCGGACGATGCGCACCAGAAACTCGACATCTACGAGGAGGAGCGGCCTGTCGGGATCCAGATCTTTGGTGGCGACCTCGACCAGGTGCGGGCCGCCACGCCGCTGGTGGATGCCATCGGCCCCGACGTGATCGACATTAACTTCGGATGCCCGGTGAGGAAGATTGTGTGCAGGGATGGTGGGGCCGGTATTTTGCGGAATTTGCCTAAGATGGAGGCCATCACGCAAGCGGTGGTGGAGGAAGCCACGCGGCCGGTGACCGTGAAGACCCGCCTGGGCTGGAACGACGAGTCCATCCAGATCCTGGAGGTGGCTCGTATGCTGGAAGCCTGTGGCATTAAGGCCCTGGCCGTCCATGCCCGGACACGGGCGCAGATGTACAAAGGCGAGGCGCGGTGGCCCTGGCTACGCAAGCTAAAGGAGAAGGGCGTGCGCGACATCCCGCTGATCGGGAACGGGGATGCTCTGGACCCGGAGCGCATTGAGGCGATGTTCAACGAGACCGGAGTAGACGCCGTCATGATTGGCCGCGGGGCGATCGGTAACCCGTGGATTTTTCGCGACGCCAAGATATTCCGCGAGACGGGAGAGGTACCGCCCGAGCCCACGTGGGAAGAGCGCATCAGCGTGGTGGCGGAGCATCTTACCCTTAAGTGCGAGTGGCTGGGCGAGCGGACCGGTGTGCTGGAGATGCGCCGCATGTACAGCGGCTACTTCAAAGGCTTTCGCAACGCCAGCAAGCTGCGCCACCTGCTCATGCAAGAGGATGATAAGGCGGGTGTGCTGGAGGTGCTGATGAACTTCGACCAGCACCAGGCCGACACGCAGGTGGCCGTGCCCGCCACCCGGGCGGCGCAGAAAGCCGTCCCCGCAGCCATCCAGGCGAAACTGCCGACGCCTTCACGTGCGAAAAAACCAACGCCAGCCGCATGACCCCCCATGGTGGGCGGTTAGGCGCAGGACACGCGGGTCATGGGCGCAAGTCTTCTCGATCGGTA
This sequence comes from Rhodothermaceae bacterium Tc-Br11_B2g6_7, assembly GCA_001564055.1. Taxonomy (GTDB): domain Bacteria; phylum Bacteroidota; class Rhodothermia; order Rhodothermales; family Salinibacteraceae; genus Tc-Br11-B2g6-7. The sequence goes on along the minus strand of LKNB01000010.1, from coordinate 54,609 downwards.
GCCATAAGGACGCGGAGATCTAAAGCGCGGGCCACGCCCGCGACGGCGGCAAACTGATCAACCGTGGCCGCCCGGTCGGCACGCAGCAGCAACGACTGGCGGTCGCCGCGCACATCCCGAATCTGGGCCATCAGGGCCTCACGCGTGACCTCGTCCTGCTCCACGTAAAACCGCCCATCATCGGTGATCGCGACGTTCACGTGCACAGCCTCTGCTGGTGTGGAGGCGTCGGTTTGGGGCAGGTTGACCTGGATGCCAAACTGGGGGATGAAGTTGGACGTGAGCAGAAAGAAGATCAGCAACAGCAAAATAATGTCGGCCAGTCCAGCCAAACTGAAGACGCTGAGGGGCTCCTTCTTTTCTAAGAAATTGAAATCCATGGGCTATGTGTAGCAACGCGGGAAGGCAGTGGGCGTCTGTTATTTTGTGGCAGGCTCCTGCAGCAGGTCGATAAAATCGGTTGCGGTGCGCTCCATGTCGTTTACCTGACGCTTGATGCGGCTAAGCACGTAATTGTAGAAAAAGAGCGCGAGAATCCCTACCGCAAGCCCAAAAGCAGTCGTCAGCAGAGCCTCCCAGATGCCCCCAGCCAACACGCTGGCGTTCACATTCCCCTGAAAGCGCTGGATCTCCTGAAAGGCGGAGATCATCCCGAGCACGGTACCGAAGAACCCGATGAGCGGGGCAATCCCTGCGATACTGGCAAGGTAATCCGTCCGCTTCTCCAGCTTGAAGGCTTCGTTCTTGCCTTCGGCCTCCACAGCGTCCTTGATCTCGGAGATGGGGCGCCCGAGGCGTTCGAGGCCGCGCTTCAAGATCCGGGTGATTGGCCGGTCGTGTTGAGTGCAGAAGCTGATGGCCCCGCGGATGTCGCCCGACTGTACGTAGTCGCGGACGCGTGCGGTGACGGACTCGGGGTCGGCAGCCGCTTTTCGGATCGTAATCATCCGCTCGATGAATAGATAGATCGCGAGCACAGAGAGAATCCCGATGGGGATCATCACCCATCCGCCCTGAAGGATCGTTTCAAACAGGGTCATCGATTCCTCGGCGGGCGGGCCTTCAGGGCCGGGGGTGGGCATCGCCTGCAATAGTGCAATAGACAGAGACAGCATAAAAAAGCGAAGTAAGCGTTCGATGGAGGGGGTTAGTTACGTGCCATAGCCGGCGTGAGACGGAGCACCCAGGCGTCGCCTGGCAAGACGTCGGCGCGGGTATCGCGTGCAGCAAGGGCCTCTTCCTGGGTTGCAAACTGACCAACGCCCACGCGGTAGCGGGTGGCGTCTCCAATCTGCGACACCAGGACGGCCATGGGCAGCGGATCGTCGGAAATTGTATCCCGGTAGTTGGCTTCGATAGCCTCGGCGTCCGCTTCCGAGGGAACGGATGCCACTACGAGGGCAAATCCGCCAAGTGTTGGGTCGATAGTCCCTGCACCATCGGGTAAGTCATCGCTGGACACGCCATCAGCCAGCGCATCAGGTGCATCTGGCACCACCGCTTCCTCAAGGGCCTCAGCGTCACCGTTGTCAGCCTCCGCGGGGTCCGGGGCAGCATCAGGAGGCGTCTGTTCGGTCTCGTCCGCTGGCTCAGGCTCAACGACGGCCATATCTGGCGTTTCTGGTGCCGTGGCAGGTTCGTCGGTGAGCAGCCACCAGGCAGCGCCTGCCGCCAACAGGAACGCCAGCACCAGCCCGATAATGGCTGGCGTTCGGTTCGGTGCGGCTTCCTCTGTCACGGTATCAGGCGCTTCGATTGCCTCAGGCTCATCGGCGTCGACGGGTTCGTCCTTGGACTCGGCCGATTCGTCGGCGCCTGCACCGGCCACTGCACCGGCCACCACAGGCACGGCATCGGGCTCCTCAGCGGTCTCTGCTTCGGCGGGCGTATCGTCTTCCGGCGCCACTCGAGGATCGTCTTCCGTGTCCGGTCCCTTGGTGTCGTCGCCATCCGGCTGGTCTGATGGAGGCTGTAATTCATCTTCAGCGGCATCTGCTGCGTCTTCCACGGGCGCGTCCTCGACCCTGGGATCCTTCACGGGGGCGGTAGGAATCGGCGTTTCTTGAGCGGGCCGCTCGTCAGCCGTTGCCTCCTCGCGTTCAGTGGCGGACCCCTCCTGGTGAGCTGCGTCCGTTTCTGCCGCGTCCGTTTCCGTTACGGACGGTGCAGCAGCGGCGGGTGCCATTCCTGCATAGCGGTGGTTCACCACCCGCTCAAGGGCGGCATCGGGGGTAAACTGGAGCGTATCATCTCCTGTAACGCGCTCGAAAATGCCGATGCCTGGCACCCGCACACGGCCCTCCTGTGCGGCCTGTTGATGGATCAGCTTGGAGAGGGCATTGAGTACCAGACGGGCTTCCGAGGGGGGAATGTCAAGGCGCTCGGCGACTTGTTCGACGACGGTGTCGGCCATAAGGGGAAGGGACATGCGGCAGGATGAAAGGCAGGACGCGCGCTCACGCGCTGTCCGCGGATGGGGCTGGCGTGAACGTAAGGTGGTCTTCAGGAGGCGTGAGTACAGTCTCGCCTTCAATTTCCTTGATGGTGCTGGGCTTATGCGCTACGCTAAAGGTGCCCAACCCGGGCACCTCTACAGAGTCTCGTGCGCTGAGGCGATCACGGAGCGTTTCGGCGAGCGCGGCTACCACCTGGTCGCGAGAAATGGCAGGCATGGGCTACGGGCTTGGTGAACAGTACGAGAGGAATCGGCACTTCAGATGACGTGTCGTCTGGAAACATACAATGGCGCCGGGGACGGCTGCAACCCACGCGGTTACCAGCGAATGCGAAGGCCCAGCGAAATAGTCTGTGGGGCCTGGGGGTAATTCTCCCATCGCTCCAGACGATTGCCAATCAGGTTGTGGGCGCGCCCAACGACGCTGAGCGCGCTGGTAACATTGTACGATCCGCTGATGTTCAGGCCGATGAACGGATCGAGTGTTTCAGTAGCGGTGGGAGAGGCCACGCGATCACTCTCGAGGGTTCCTTCCACCTCGACCAATGCGCGCTGATTGGCGAACGATTGGATCAGAGAAAAGGTGGCCAGGTGGGTTCCCAGATACGGGATTGGGGCATCATTACGGGCGGTCAGCACCGCGTCGCGGTAGGTGTAGGAAGCCGCAGCCTGCAGACCTGTAGTGAGGCCCATGGAAAGCTCAGCCGTACCAGAAAGGATCCGGGCTTCGTCGTACGTGGGCTGGATCACCAGCGCCTCACCTACCGCGCTGGACTGATAAAACCGGCGAACAGGGTTTTGCTCGTAGCCGCCCTCCAGGCCCACTTGGATAGGGCCGAGAAAGGTGCGCACGCCGGCATGAGTATTCCAGAGGCGCACCGTCGGGCGGAAGGTGGGCTGATTGGTCACAAAGGGGCTCTCATTCACGACGTGCTGCAAATCATGCCGCGTAGTGCCCGGTTCGTTGTAGGCATAGAGGTGAAGGTGCTGACCAGGATACCAGTCGACCGCAACGTCTGGTGCTACATACACTTCTGTTTCCGTGGCGGGGCCAGTATCATCTTGGAACCCGAACACCCGAGCGCCGGCGCGCAGGTTGACGTCGGGGCGCGGTTGCCAGCGCACCGCCCCAGTGCCGCCGTAGCGATGCACCCAGCCGGACTGTGGGTTTGTGCTTTGCATGTCAAAGTTCGACCCGTCGTAGGCGCCGGAGCCGTCCAGCGCAAAGCGCCCCACCGGCACGGTCAGCCGCCCATCCACATGCAACCGCTGCTCATCGATGGTGGCTGCCGCACGGTTGCCCGGGCTTTGCAGCCCCCCTCCAATGCGGTCACTGCTGAGTGAAGAGAGCCCAGCACCCGCGCTGGCCTCAGCAGCGAGGCGATCCCGATCCACCGATACTTCGCCGCGGAGCCTCCCGCCGTACGTGTCACGACTGGGGATGGCTACATCAGGCTGAGCCACGGCCCCAAACAGCGCATAGTTTTTCACAAAGCCCTCCGCATCCAATCCTCCCGAAAGGCGGTGCCCCTGAAAGCGAAGGCCTGCACGTGCTTCCAAGTCATCGCTTGAAGAGGCTGCGTCCGGGAGGCCGCTGTCGGGGGTATGCCCTTCGTTGCCGCGGTAAGAGAGCCGAGCGCGAAATTGGGTGACCGGTGATAGGGGCACGAGCATCCGGCCATGCACCTGCCGATCAAAGTAGCGACCACTGAGCGCCTCCACCTGCCCGACGAGCGGCGTGCCTGTGTGGAATGACCGGGGTGCCATATCGGGGCGGCGTAGTGGGCTGCCGGGAAGATCGGCGGTACCCTGTCGGTACTCGCCAATCAACGGTCGGCGATCGGACGAGAGGATGGGCACGCGCGGGGGTGGGTTAAAGCCCACGAGGGGCTGGCGCTCCAATCGGGGAAACCGGGTCTCCAGCTGTCCACGGATTTCAACCTCCTGCGGTGCGATGTTGGGCAGGGCGGTGGTGTCAGAGGCAGCGGTGTCCGTAGCATCTTGCGCCTGCGCCGTGGGAAACGCCATGAGGAGGCTGACCAGCGCGAGCCACAACAGAACGCGAGAGGGTATGAGATAGGAAAACATCGAAAAACGAATCATTCGAAAGGAAGAATTACAGACGCTGTAGCTCCGTTTCGGCGGTCTGTGCGAAGGGCGTACCGCCAAATTCGGCGCGGACCCGCTCGTAGATGCGGCGTGCATCACCGGGTCGATCCATCTCACGGAAGGCACGGGCCTGCTCGAGATAGCTCTGCGCGACCCACTCGGTAAAGCTCCCGAACCGTGCTGGGACGCTGGAGAGGATTTCAACGGCGCGTTCCGTGTTGCCCCGTTGACGCTCTATCACGCCGGAGCGGTAGAGGGCCTCCGCACCGATTTCATCTTGCCGCAGGCTTGCCACCTGGGAGTAGCGTTCCAGCGCCCCCTGCAGTTGGCCATCCTCCTCTGCTACACGGCCCAGGCCCAGCATAGCGGGGGCAGCCGTTTGCTCGTCGGGTGCGGCATCCACGGCTTGCTGCAGGAGATCGCGCGCATCGGCCACGCGGCCCAGTTGCAATAGCGCCTGGCCCTGTCCATACCGTGCCTCGGCCAACCGCCGGGCATTGTCGCCGCTGCTTTCTTCCTGCGTCCGGAAGGCCGCAAGCGCCCGTTCATACTGGCCCGTCTCCATGTAAAGCGCCCCAAGCTGACGAGCCGCCGCAAGACGCTGGTCGCTCAGGGGATACGCATCCACAATCTGGCGAAAGTAGACCGCCGCCTGCTCGGGCTCATCCCGTTCCTGGTAGATAGCGCCAAGGTAAAAGTAGGCGTCCGGAAGCAGGTCCACATTCTCCGATGTGCGGACGAACTGCTGCAGCTTCTGTAGGGCCAGGTTGGAACGCCCGTCTTGGTAGAGGACTTCAGCTTGGCGAAACCGCATCTGATCCACAATAGGGGAATCTGGGTTCCGCTCAGCGAAGCGATTGATGATGTCGTCGGCGTCCTCTATCCGGCCATCTGCCACCAGGGCGAACATAATACCCGAGGCGGCATCGGCCACGACGGTGGTGTTGGGATAGGTTTGCAGTACCTCTTCATAGGCCTCAATCGCGTCTGTCAGCCGTCCGGCATTGAAGTTGGCATCGCCAATAGCGTACTGCGCCTCCGCGGCCAGTTCGGCCCCGGGGCGCTCGTCGATCAGCGCCCGATACGCTTCAATGGCCTCCTCGTATTGCTGATTCTCGAATTTGGTGAAGGCCAGCGAATAGAGCGCCTGGTTGCGAAACTGGCTTTGTGGAAAGCTGGAGCGCAGGCGCTCGAACGTGCTGATGGCCTGCGTGGGCTGGCCCGAGTGATAATAGGCCTGCCCGATCTGGTAGAGGGCATAGTCGCTTCCTTCGTCGACCACCTGTCGGTACGTAGCGATGGCCTCGCTGAACTGCCGTTGAGCGTAGTGGCTATCGCCCAGACGCAGGATGGCGTCGGTGCGGTACGGTACGGCCCCGCCATCCTCCCGGTACGCGCGGAGGAATTGGTTGTAGGCGTTAACGGCGTCTGCATAACGCTGCTGCCGGAAGTAGGACCACCCGAGGGCATAGTACGCAGCCTCCACGTACGCTCCTCCTGGATGCTCCCGCAGATACCGAGTAAACAGGTCGGCCGCTGCAGCGTGGTTCCCCCGCTGATACTGGCTCTCGGCCCGCCAGAAGAGCGTCTCACCAGGGCGGGGGCCGTCAATGCCTTCTTCTACAAGCTCCGAAAACGTCGCATAGGCCGCGTCGTAATCGCCCGTGCGGTACTGTAGCCAACCACGTTGGAAAGCGATCTCCTCGCGCAACGCAGCGGGGGCGGCGTCGAGGGCTACGGCGGCGTCGAAGTCAGCAAACGCCTGGTCGGTCTGGTTGCGGGCGATGTTGGCATATCCGCGCATCCGTAGCGCATCGCCATACACCGCCGAGTCGTCGTGCGACTGAATTACTCGCGTGAAGGCCTCCGCGGCTTCATCCCAATTGCGCTGCTCGTATTCGGTCATGCCCAGCTCGTACAGGGCTTCGGCCGTCTTTGAGCCTGACGGCCACCGCTCCGTCACTTCGCGGAACGCCTCCGTAGCTGCGCTGAGGTTTCGTGCCAGTTTTAGGTTGATCGCTTGATAATAGGCGGCCAATTCAGCCAGCTCCTCCGTAGCGCCTTCGGCTACTTCTGCGAAGCGCTCAGCCGCCCACTGGTAAATACCCTCAAAGTGATAATTCCATGCCAGGCCGTAGAGCGCACGATGATAAAAGGGGCTTTCCAGGTTGCCCTCCGTGAAGCGGCGGTAGTAGCGAATGGCGTTCTGGCTGTCACGGAGTTGATTGTAGGACTCGGCCAGCAGGAAGTAGCCCCGCTCGCGGCTTTCGCCCTCCAGTTGCCCCAACCGCTGCCGGATTTCCCGCACGGCCCGGTCATAATCCTCGAGCTCGTAATACGCTTCCGCCAATGCCAACCCCACGTCGCGGGCAAACGCCGAGTCGGGGTGGCGATCGGCCAGGCGCTCCAGCTCGCGAGCAGCTTCATCGTACCGCTCGCGCTCTACTTGCGTAAACGCAATGGCGTACAGCGCCATCGGAGCGGTTTCCGTCTGGCGGTATTCGTTCGCGGCGCGGCGCCAGTAGCCGATGGCCTCATCGTCGCGCCCAAGCTCTGCGGCAGCCGTCCCCATCCAATACAGCGCCTGCGCTGCTACTGCATCTGAGGGCCGATCTGCAACAACGTTGCTGAGCGTTGCGATAGACTGTTCGTACTGTGCGTTCTCGTAAAAATACTGCCCCAGCGCCAACTGTGCCTCCTGCGCGAGCGGATGTGCAGGATACTGCCGCTGAAACTGGCGAAAGCGCTGCACGGCGGCTTCTTCGCGCCCTGTCGCCAGCAGGGCACTTGCCTCAAAATATAGCGCGTCGGCCGCCCGAATATGGCGGGGGTTGGCACGGCGAAAGCTCCGGAAGGCATCCGCTGCCGCACCATAGACCTGTTGATTATACAGGGCGTACGCTTCAGAAAAGTCACCCGACGAGGAATTGCTGAACGATTGTGCCTGGGCTCCGGCGGGAAGGAGAACAAACGTCAGGACGATGGCCAGGAGCAGGGCACGACTCAAAGCACGCAGAAGAGCGATGTGCATAACGAGAGGATGGGGGCAAGAGCAGCACAACAGGATCAGTGACGGGAAGTGGGGGCCCATCAATGTTACGGAGCAGTGAACGCAAGGACTTCCGAGAGGGTTCGCGCGGTTCATTGTTGAGAATCATGTCGAAAGGCGGGATCTCCTGAAACCTATTGCCGCTTCGGCGCCTTCGGTGAACATCATGCGTGCGGTGGAGTGAATTACCGTTGACCATACTCCCCTACTTACCCCATACCTCGTATGCCGCCTGACAATACATCCCCTTTTGGCGCTACTCGCGATGGCGACGCGCCCGATTTTGAACCGTTTCCTGATGAGTTTGCGGAAGCGTTCGATGACGAGCTGCCCCCGTTTGACCTGGGTGACATGCGTGATGTCGGTAAGGGATCGCTTGATCCCGAAATGCTGAAGTTAAGAGCCCAGATGCTTGGGGCAGAGTATTACATCAAACTGGCCACTATGGCACAAGAGGCACAGCTTCAGGCCGAAAGGCTCGTCGAGCGGGGACGGAGCACGATGCGCGGTAAGCCGGTTGAGACCGTTGCAGGCGCGTTTGCTGTGGGAGCCCTTGTGGCCTTCCTGGCACGCCGCCGCTGACAACCTGTAGCTCCTTTTTCTGCTTTGCAGCGTACATTATTCTTACCCACTTAAGCCCCTGACTCTTATGTCTGATCAAAAAAAGAAACCCGAGAGCGCTGAGTCTCCTGAAGCGAAGGACGATTCGCTGAATATTGATGAGGCGGCCGAGACCGCAAAGGAGAAGGCCAACGAAGTCAAAGAAAGTGCGGAGGAAACCGCCGAAGAACTGGCGGCCTCAGCCGAGGAAACCATCGAAGAGGCAAAGGACAAAGCGGCATCAGCGGTAGAGGATACGAAAGAGGCTGCTGCTGAAGGAGCCGACAAAGCCAAAGCGTCGGCTGAAGAAGCCAAGAAAACAATGGGCAAAGCGGCCTCTGAGGGTACGGAACACGCCCAGGAAAAGGCAAAAGAGAAGGCGGATGAAATAGCCGATACGTATCACCGCGCACGGAAGGAGTTAGACAGTGCGCTTGGTTCGCTCAGAGACGAAGGAGCCGACGCCCGCGCAGCCCAGTCTGGGTCGCGCCTCGAAGCCTGGATTCGCCGTAACCCCGTCGCCGCCGTGGCGTTGGCTTCTGCGCTTGGCCTCACGGTGGGAGCGCTGGTGTACAAAGCCACGCGCCCGGCCCCGCCACCGCCGCTCTCGGAGCGTGCAAGCAAAGAGGCTGAGCGGTTAGCCAAACAAGCGCGCACCTATGCGGAGAAGGCCGGTAAGGATGCCAGCGGGCGTGCCCGCGAGCTCAGCGACCGGCTTCAAACGCTCGCCGCGGAATGGAGTGAAATTGCGCAGGAACGGTCGGAGGGTATTGGGCAGCAGTTCTCTGAGGAAGCCACGAAAGTAGCGCAAGCGGCCGGCAAAACGGCTGGTACGTACCGCGAGCGTGCGGTGGCACAGGGTCGGAAGCTGGCTGAGGAGGCCACCGGCGAGCTAAGCAAGGCGGTTTCCCAAGCGAAGCAAGACGCTGATCCGGTCGCGGAGTCGATGAAGGCATCTGTGAAGGAAGCGGCGGATACAGCCACGGAGCAAGGCCTGACATTTATGACGGCGCTTAAAAACGCCGCTAAGACGGCCGCGGCCGCAGTCATTGTCAAAAAAGTATCGGACTGGTACCGCAAGTAAGGCTGCACTGTGGGCTGCAAGCGTTTGACTATCTGCGCTTGCAGCCTTTTCTATGTGATTTCATCACTTTTTTCTGCGAACAGCCGACATCCTGGGCGCAAGCCCCTACCTTGTGTGGGGTTTGTCCAACTGCCTTCTTTACTCATCAAGCGTACGTCATACCGTGAGCATTTTAGTTGTAGGGACCGTTGCCCTCGATTCTGTAGAGACGCCCTTCGGGACCGCAGAAAATATTTTTGGGGGCAGTGCCACGTATGCGACGCTCTCTGCCTCCTACTTCTATGAGACGATCCAACTCGTGAGCGTGGTGGGGCATGATTTGCCGGAGAGCTATCTGCAGGCTCTGCACGAACGAAACATCGACGTGGAGGGGCTGGAACTGCGCTCAGACCAGAAGACGTTTGCCTGGCGCGGCCGGTACCACTATGACTTGAACGAGCGCGATACGCTGGCTACTGATCTAAATGTGCTTGAGGGCTTTGACCCTACGGTCCCTGCGTCCTACCGGGCTGCGTCCATCGTCTGTCTTGGAAATCTTGATCCGTCTGTCCAGCGGAGCGTGTTGCATCAGGTGGATGCCCCTGCGTTTGTGGTAGCGGACACCATGAACTTCTGGATTCAGCAGACGCCAGATAGCCTCCGCAAGCTGTTGGCTGAGGTGGACTGCCTGATTATAAACGATGCCGAGGCCCGCGAATTAGCAGACGAGCCCAACCTCATCCGGGCGGCCGCACAAATCCGTGCTCTTGGCCCTGACATACTCGTGATTAAGAAAGGGGAGCACGGGGCCATGCTTTTTACGGATGGCATCATGTTTAGCGCCCCCGCGTTCCCGCTTGAAGATATCCAAGATCCTACAGGGGCGGGCGACACCTTTCTCGGGGGCTTTGTCGGCTATCTTGCGCAGAAAGGCGTCATCGACACGCCCACCCTCAAGCGTGCGGTGATTTATGGAAGCGCCATGGCGTCGTTCGTCGTGGAGGCGTTCGGGCCCGAGCGTCTACTGAATATGGAGCACGAAGCGATTCATAAGCGGTTACGGGCGTTTCGTGAGCTATCGAAAATTCCTGCCTTTGAGGTCCCGGTCCAGTCGGAAGGGTAGGGCCCGAGCTACTGTTTTTCGAATGACATTGAAGGAGTGGGACCATGGCAGGAAGTACCGTTCGACTGGTAAACGCCGTATTTTATGCACATCACGGCGTTATGCAGGAGGAGCATCGCATCGGGGGACGCTATGAGGTCGATGTGGCAATGGACCTCTCCATTGAGAGGGCCGGTCAGGAAGACAACCTTGACGCTACCGTCGATTATGGCTCGATCTACGACCTGGTGGAGGGCCTCGTCACACAGAATCAGTTTTATCTTATCGAGCGGTTGGCGTACCTCATCGCGGAGAAGGTGTTGGAGACGCAGGCGCAGGTCGACGCAGTGGAGGTTACGGTTCGTAAGCCCAATCCACCCGTAGGGGGGACCGCGGATCGAGCGGAGGTGACGTACCGCCGTGTTCGCTAATATGGGCGACACGGAAAGCAGGGCAGCTCAATCCGGGTTTGTCGGGTGAATACGGCGGCGGGGGAATACGGCTCCGAAAAGGTAAAGAGGGCAATAGCGCGTCGCCCTCTTCATAATGCCCGAGGCAAATGAGAAGGCTCTTAATATCCGTTATTGCAAAGTCCTTAATGTACAAAAACAGTAACGGTTAGACGAAATGCGCCGAGATGGCTCACAACATCACCCTGCTTGAACCAGCGCTCAATCACAGGCACAGGGAAAGAGTGCCCTGTAGATCGCCATCTACCAAAGACCCCACCGAATTTAGACAAGGCGCGTGTCCAATCGCAGGTGAGGTGAACGGCCGTATACCTCCCGGCCGCCGTCCGTAGGCTCGACTTCCACCGTATTGCGTCCAAGAACAGGCACCATGAGTCATTCTGCCGGCACAACAACCCAGTGGTGTAGAAAATCAGAGATGAGTGAATCCACCTCGCTGGTTTCCGCCAGATCATCAAGTACATCCTGGAAGAGCTCCTCGCTGCCAAGCTCACGGATGTAGTGTGCGCGGTAGGCAATGAGGCGCTCCCGCTCGCGCTCGGCATCCAGTTCACTGTGAAACTGAGTCCCGTAAAAGGGAGCGTCGTGCATGCGAAACGCTTCATTCGGCTGCGTCTCGTTCCGCGCCAATTCAACGGCGCCCTGCGGCAAACGGATCACGCGGTCGCGGTGGCCCATGTTGGCTCTGAACACCGTTGGAAACGTCCCGAAGAGGGGATCCTCTCGTCCTGCTTCTGTGAGCTGAACCTCGCAACAGCCAAATTCGACCCGTTCGTGGTCGTACGCCACCTCACCGCCCAGGGCACGGGCCATGAGTTGGTGCCCCCAGCAGGACCCAAAGGTGGGTAACTTTTCTTTATATGACTGTTGAATCAGGTAAAGCAGGCCATTCATCCAGGCGTAGTCGTGCCAGGCGGAATACTCACCAGCACCGCCGATAAGAAGCGCGTCAGCATCTGCCAGCTGCTGCTCATCAAGTGAATCCCGCACCACATTCAGCGAGCGTAATTGATGGGGCGCAATACCGGATCGTTCGATGAAACATTGTTGCTCCTGATGCTCCATTTCAGGCGTGTCGCGCGCCTGAATGAGAAGAAGCGTGAGGTCGGAAAACTGGGGCATACAGAAGGAAACATCATCATCTTTGTAAAGGGATGGGTACCATCTTACCCCCGAATCAGATCCCCAAAGTGACTCCGCAGCATCTGGTAGAGCCGGTGGAGCGGCAGGCCTACGACGTTGTAGTAGTCCCCCTCAATACGACGTACAAACAGGGCTCCGTAGTCATCCTGGATGCCATACGCTCCGGCTTTATCCAGCGGGTTACCCGACGCCACGTACCGGTCGATTTCAGTAGAGGAAAGCGGTGCAAAGTAGACGCGCGTGGATTCTGCCCGTACAACGGCACGATCGGAGGTCTGATGATGCAGCGCAATTCCTGTGATGACTGTGTGGGCCCGTCCGCTGAGCTGGCTAAGCATTGTAGTGGCTTCTGTTGTATCTGCCGGCTTGTTCAACACAATCCCTCCTTGCTCAACAATGGTATCGGCGGAAAGCACGAGGGCATCTGGATATTTGCGGGCCACGTGGTGCCCCTTCCGGATGGCCAGCTCCTTAGTGATTTCCGGGGGTGAGAGCGGCTCATCGATGGTCTCGTTAGCACCGCTTGGCTCTACGGTGAAAGGGATCCCCAGGCGTTGGAGTAGCAAGCGCCGGCGAGGAGACTGAGAGGCAAGGATAAGGGGCGTAGATAACGTCACAGTGCGATTCCCGGTGGTCGTCGAAAGCTTACCGCGTGTACTTGAGAGGCATGACGACGTTCGCGTGCACTGCTGCCTTGCGTTTTGGTTTAATGGGGAAGATGCTGCATAATCCGGTTTAGCTCACCCTTGGAGCGTTTGCGCGCCGTATGGAAGGGCATGCTGGTGATACGGCGCTGGCTCTGCCACGCGACGGCACCTACGCTGAGGATCACCAGCAGGGCAAGGACCGGCAGTGCGAACGGCCAGCGCGCGTAAGCAGGCTGTGTGGTGGCGCGAGGGACGGGCACAATGACAGTCGACGGTCCGCTTGCCGATGTCGCTACTTCACCGCGGGCGGTAATTACCGTAATCCCAGCCCCATTTGCGACGGTCACCACGGGGCGCCGCGAGGCTACAGCACGGATCTTGGCATGCGCATGATTAGCCGACGGGGAGAGGCTCGTCTGCCATGTGGCTACATGGGGTTGGACGATCCACAAGTCCGGTATATTGTCTTTTGGGGGCTGCACGAGGCGTAATCCTTCGGCACCCAGGGCCAGAGCAACGGTCCCCACGCGCATAAAACGAAACTGAACAGGACGGGCATCCGTGCCGGGCTCAAACTTCTGAATTCCGTCCAGCGGGGGCACCCGGTGGAAGAGCCCCTCTGGCATCGTGTGTCCGCGTGAATCCTCGATCCACGGCATGAGGGCCTGCTGATGGCGCACGAGAGGCGCTTGGCCCGGCCGTAGCGCCACGACACTGCGGTGAAAAGAGATGGTGCGGCCCCACGGATCTTCTGCGGTCCCTGGTAGCACAGCACCCGTCAGGACAGGCGTCCGGTGCCGGTCCGTCCACGCCGCCAGATCCTGCATCATTTGCTGACGCCAGGAGGGATGCCCGAATACCGGCAAAGACTCGCTGGGCCACACGATGAGCGATGGGGGCGTGTCGGCAGCCTGCATCATGCTGTCCGTCAGTGCGCGAAGGTGGTCCACTCGGTCCCGGTTGTAGGGGTCCGCCCAATCGGAAGCCGAGATGTTGGGGTCCACGAAAAGGACTTCAACCGTATCCGGCTGCTGGTCCGGGTCGTCAGTGAGCACTCCGGCGCTCCAGACCAGCGTAATAAGTCCTCCGGCAAGCAATACGCCGCCTACCCGTCCCATGGGTCGGTCTGACACCAGTATGGCAAACACCGATCCGTTAACCAACCAGAGCCATACCGATAGGGCCAAGGGTCCACCGAGTGCCGTAATCTGCAGTACGGGAATGAGTGACGCCTGCGTGGTGCCCAGGCGCGCCCACGGCCAGGTGACGGGGCTTTGGGCCAGCAGCCATTCTATTCCGATTGCGTTCGCAACCAAAAATGCAAATGCAAGCGGCAGCGTGACGTACGGGCGGGCCGCCTGAGCCAGCGCAAAAGGCAACGTCATAGCCACCGGCCACATCACCAGGCCCACTACAGCCAGCACGCCTTGATCGCTGAACATATGCAGCGTAGGCCAGAAGAAGGCCAGCGCGTAAGTGAGGAGGAAAAGGGAGATAATAGGCCCAACGCCTTCCGCTACGGAGCGCGACTGATACCAGAGCCAGAGGGCAGGGACGAGCGCAATCCAGGCCAGCATACCGAACCCATAGGCCGGGTAGCTGGCAGCCAACAACACCCCTCCCACTATCAAGAGGCCAGAGGATGGCGCCGTACGTTTATGATGAATAGAGGGTAGCATTTGACACAGGAGCCTTCACACGGTAACTTGGGCCGTCCATTTTATGCACAGACCGTTGGTTCTTCCGGGCATGATTGTTTTATCTATTTGTAACCACAAGGGCGGCACGGGGAAAACCACCTCGACTATTCATCTTGGTGCAGCCCTTGGACATAGCGGCCATCGCGTGCTGGTCGTGGACCTGGATCCCCAAAGTTTTCTGACCCGCATGTTGGGCATCACGGACGTCGCATCAGACGAATCCTCGCTCGCGCTCTTTGACCACGAAATCAAGTTCAGCGCCCTGCCCACACGGTCAATGCCCGGGTTTGACTTGCTGCCTTCGACAGGAACGCTCACGAAGCGCATGCGGTCGCTGAATAAACCAACGGACGTGTTGTGGACGAAGGAAGCCATTGAGCAGAACGATACGTATGATGTCATCTTGTTCGATACGGCGGCAGCCGTCACGGTGTACAGCTTAAATGCGATGGTCGCCAGCCAGCACGTCGTGATTCCGGTAACACCGGAGTACCAGCCTGTTATCGGCGCCGAGCAGACCGCGCAAACGGTCACGATGGTCCGTGAGCGGTTAAATCCCGAATTGCACCCACCGCATTTCTTATTTACCCAGGTGGATGCCCGCAAGACCGCCCACCGTAAGTATCGGCAGTACATGCGAAAACGTTACCAGGAACGTGTGATGGATACGGTTATCCGGACAAGTGCATCGCTGGCCCGTACCTACGATGCGGGCGAAACGGTCTTTGAGCGTGATCCCTACTCGCGTGGCGCGCGGGATTACGCCAATGCCACTGACGAGCTCATGCAGCGCATCGAGGATGCAGCAGGGGATAAACCGCGGCGTGCCACCCCGGCGCCTCCTGCCGCTGATGCGCCTCCTCCACAGCCGCTGAGTTCCGCTACGAACGGCGCCCACGCCTCGCCGGACTCGCCGCATGCGGCCTTAAACGACCCATCGTCTGAGCGTTCGCCGTCAGCGTAGTCCTGTGCGTTAGCACCGCCATGCGCCTCTTCATCACTTACCTTATTACCCTTACGGTTGCCCTCCACCATGGCCTCGTCAGATGCACAGCGCTTTTCCACCCGTGTTGGCCTCCTCCTCAGTGTCATTGGGATTGCCGTGGGCACGGGCAACATCTGGCGATTTCCGCGCATTGCGGCGCAAAATGGCGGTGAAGACGGTGCCGGCGCGTTTCTACTGGCCTGGGTAATCTTCTTGTTGGTATGGAGCATCCCCCTGATTATCGCCGAATATGCGCTGGGTCGCAACGGCCGTAAAGGCGTGGTAGGCTCCATTGCGAAAGCCGCAGGCGATGGCTTTGGTTGGATGGGTGCGTTCATCGGGTTTGTGGCCACCGCGATCATGTTTTACTACTCAGTGGTCGCGGGCTGGTGTGTCTTTTACTTCATGGAGATGCTGACCAATCCACTGCCGCTGACCAACGAGGCGTCGCAGGGCGTGTGGGACACGTTTCAGGCAGGAGGCACGCCCGTATTCTTCCACGCGCTGGCCATTGGCCTCGGAGCGCTGGCCGTCTGGAAGGGCGTAAGCTCTATTGAGCGCATCAACAAGGTGCTTATTCCCACGCTGCTTGTCATTCTGTTTATTGCGCTGATTCGCTCCATCACGTTGCAGGGCTCATGGGATGGGATCGCATTTCTGTTTACGCCCCAATGGGAGACGCTGGCCAACCCGCAACTTTGGCTGGAGGCGCTCACGCAAAACGCGTGGGACACCGGGGCGGGATGGGGGCTCATCCTGACCTACGGGGCCTACATGCAGCATAAGCACGGTACTGTGCAGAATGCCTTTATCACAGGCATCAGCAACAATATTGTATCACTGGTGGCCGCCATTACAATTTTTGCTACGGTCTTTGCCGTGCTGGGCGCCGAGATGTCGCGCGGCGAGGTGTTGGACGTTATGCAAACAAGTGGCCCAGCAGGCACAGGGCTCACCTTCATCTGGATGCCTCAGCTATTTGCGACCATCCCCTTCGGCAACACGCTGGCCACGCTATTCTTTCTCGGGCTGGCGTTTGCGGCCTTCAGTTCACTGATTTCGATGATTGAACTGGCCACGCGCATCTTTACCGATCTCGGGCTACCCCGGGCAAAGGCGGCGCTATCCGTGGGTAGCGTGGGCTTCCTGCTGGGTATTCCCTCCGCCGTTAACCTTGACGTGTTCGCCAATCAGGACTTTGTATGGGGGGTGGGGTTAATGATCTCTGGCGCTATGGTGGCCTTCGCGGTCGTGCGCTATGGGGTGACGCGGTTTCGTACGGAGGTCGTTGAAGGAGGTCCGAACGATTGGAACGTGGGGCGCGGATGGGATATGCTCATTAGCACGGCTGTCCCCCTGCAGGCCGTCATCCTACTGGGCTGGTGGCTGTACCAGTCGGCTGCTATTTATGCACCGGATACCTGGTACAATCCCCTGGAACCCTTTAGTGTAATGACGGTGCTCCTCCAGTGGGCCGTTGTGCTGGTCCTGTTTATCGCCCTGAATCGATGGCTCGTGCAGCAAACCCTCTATCGCCCGCTGCAAAAAACGTAGCTGTAGTACGGCACACTGTTTGCGACTTTAGAGCTGATGTACACCCTCTGACCCTATGGTACCCGCCATGAATACGCAACGGTTTATCGCTCTTGCTACGCTATTTTTTGTATTGCTATTTACGGGCCAGACCACGCAGGCACAAGAAGAGCTTCCGCTCGGTGCCTCCATGCCGGAGGCATCGCATCCGCTTATTGCTACAGATGGGAGTGAGCAAACCCTGGCATCGGTACGCGGAGAAGGAGGGACGCTCGTTATTTTCTGGAGTAACCAATGCCCGTGGGTCGACCGGTACGAAGAGCGGATCCTTGAGGTTTTTGAACGGGCTGATGAGGCCGCTATCGCTGTTGTGCTCGTGAACTCAAATGACGCCAACGCCTTCCCCGACGAATCACGCGAGGCGAACCAGCAGCGTGCAAACGACGCGGATTACCCAATGCCCTACCTGAAGGATGAGGGCGGGGTCGTAGCCCGGGCCTTTGGGGCCTCGCGCACGCCTCATGTGTTCTTGTTCAATGCAGACGAGAGCCTGGTGTACCGTGGCACGGTTGATGACTCCCCAGGCGATCCCGGCAGTGTGCAAGAGGCCTACTTGATGGATGCCGTCGCCGCCGTAGCAACCGGTGATACCCCCAGCACGTCGAGCACGCGAGCCTTCGGCTGTACCATAAAGCTGTAACGGTATCTCATGGGTCGCTCATTGTAACCGGGCCTACTGCCTATATGTCGTTCCCTGAAGTTGCTGATCGGATCTCTGCGCTTGCGGCAGTAGCCGCCGATTGGCGAGAGCCGGACCATCCGGAGCGAGAGGCCGCCGTTACGGCGGCGCGTGCTGCGGAGAACCACTGTACGGCCGAGGCGATGGCCTTTACGATCAATCAGCGTATGCATACGCTAACAGAGGAGGCGCTTACCGCGTGGGCGGCAGAGATACCGCAAGCGGCAACGCCGCAATCAGTGGCGCTGCTGGATGGGGCGGCAACGCCGCTGGCGACCTTCAACGTGTGGGTTGCTTTGGTTCTCGCTGGCCATACGGTGCAGTACCGTCCACCAGACGCTTTTCCTTCGTTACTCCCGGCGATTGCGGATGCCGTCACCGCTCTTCTGGGATCGCCTATTTTCTCGTTAGCTACTGCGGAGGAAAAACGTTCTTGTAATGCCGTTATTGCAAAATCAATTCTAACTTCACAACCCGACACCGAAGATATCCCCCAGCTAAGGTTGGGAAGCCGCACCACAGTCGCCATTGTAGAAAGCCCAAGCGACGAAACATGGGAGCACCTGGCCGAGGACGCGTTGCTCTATGATGGCAAAGGCGATGCATCTCCCCGGCTACTGTTCGCACCAGCCGGTCTTGAGCCGGATGGATTCCTGGAAGCCTGTGCGCATTTTCGCGCCATCTACCCGGCACATAAAGACACTCCCGGGCGATTAAAAATGCAGCAGGCCATGCTCGAGGCACTGGACGTCCCGCATGGCTACAACGATGACCTGGGGTTTCTGGTGAGCAAGGGGGAGGCAGAGATCCAATCCCCCGGCCACATACGTTGGGTGCCGTATGCGTCGTTTACCGAGATCGGCCCCCAGTTGCCCTCAGATCTTCACCTCGTCATTGCAGCCGACGATGTGGCGGCACAGACGAAGGGGGTCCCCTCTGAAATTCCCCTTATCCATCCCGGCACAGCTCACCGTCCACCTATCGAAGGCCACACATCCAACGATCAGCTGGTGCACTTCCTTGAAGCACTGGCGGCTTCAGGCAGCACCGCCAAGAACATGTGACGGATGCGGCCTTGCCGCCGAGCAACGCTCGTACCGGGCGCTATAACGGTCATGCCTGATCAAAATAAGACTGCAGCACTTGCTTTACTTTGGGCAGTACCTTCTCCCAAGCCGCCGCAGGCTGCTTTGTTACGGTGAGGAATTGAGGAAGGATGAAGACGTTGTCGACGCCCGGAATGCGTAGCATCGGATCCCCCAATGGATGGCCTTCTGCTTCGGCCAGGGTGTTGAATGACTCCATGCCATCTTCAATAAACGGCCCCGCGTCCGTCGTCATCTTTAGGCTATTCGGGTTCGGTGTAGATTCTGCGCGGAAGTCTGGCATGAAGGGCGTAAGTTAATCGTTTTTTGGAAACGCAACGGCATAATTCGTCACCGAATAGTCTACTTTATAGCCTGTTGAAGGATGCCTGGCGGTTCGCCTACCGTCCAAAATATGTGTATCCTTTACATCGCATCAGCGCGCAGCCCATTAGGCATTCAGTGCGGCGCGCCTCTCATCCCTCATTCCTCATGCACCGCGGACCGTATGGAGTCACTACCCGAAGAATCCCACGGTACATCTGAAAGCCTCACGTCGCCCTCAGCACCTGGACGACTACAGCGTGTTACCGACGAGACGCGCGGCCTGGCTGAAGACCTGACCGCCTGGGTTGAGCTCAAAGCCCGCCACACACAGATGGAGATAGAGGAGACGGTTGAGCTTAAGCTGAACCGTGCCGTGGTGGGGGTGATCGTGGCTATTGTAGGTGCACTGGCTGCGCTGTTCTTGCTCGTTACGTTGGCCATCGGAGCGGGGTGGCTGCTGGGGCATCCGTTCTGGGGCTTCCTGGTCGTCACCGCTGTGCTGTTCATCGTGGCAGGCACCGTGCGCGCCCTGCAGCCGACGCTTGTCCGCATACGTGCGGAGCGCATGGGAATTGATGCGCCGCCTCCGCGCGAGGAAGCATCCTCCACCTAAACTATTTGGTTTTCACTCGTCTGCTCTACTGCTATCCACCAGTCTATGAAACGCAATCTTACCAAAGGCGAAGTCAAAGCCGAACTGGCTGCTCGGTCATTTTCCATCGAACAGCGTCTCGATTCGTTGGAGCAAGAGGCGGTTTCGCTCAAGGAGCAAGTGCTCCAACGCATCAAAGACCAGCCGTACATCGCCGCCGGAGGTGCACTCCTGGCCGGAGCGGTGGTGGGATGGATCGTCGGGCGGCCCAAAAAGTCGACGGACCCGTTTGACGTCAACGAAGCACACCAACTGCTGGTCAGCCGCTACGTAGATGCCATCTCGCGCGATGTTCAGCGGCGGGTCGCCGAGGAAGGCATCGAGGCTGCAGAGGCTACGCGGGAGGCCCTCCGCAACGGCGTACCGCTTATCGTGATGCCCTCTGAGGATAGCGGGGGCGAAGGCGGCCTGGGCGGATTGATCTTGACGGCTGTCAAAACAGCGCTTGCCATCATCGTCCGCTCCAGCGTGCAAAACGCACTTGGTTCGTTCGATTTAGACGCGTTCGATGATACCGAGGGCTGACGTCCGCAGCACATGTTTACCCTTATTCTAATTCGCTTGCTCAAACGTTAACGCTATGCGACTCGCACTTTTTGGACCTCCCGGAGCTGGTAAAGGCACACAGGCCAAGCTTCTGGTGGAACGTCAGGGCCTTACCCACATCTCCACAGGCGATATCATACGGCACGCCATCCGCGCCGAGACGCCGCTCGGGCAAGAAGTCAAAAAATTCGTAGATGCCGGGCAGTTGGTTCCGGATGAAGTGGTGTGGAAGCTGGCTAAACAGGCCATCGCCAACGAAGGCCACGACGACTTCATCTTGGATGGATATCCTCGTACGGTCCCACAGGCTGAGTGGATGGAAGCCTACCTGGACGAGCAAGATGCCTCGCTGCACGCGTTTGTGAGCCTCGTTGTACCCGATGAGCAGCTCGTCGACCGGCTCTCGAAGCGGCGCGTCCACGTAGAGACAGGAGAGACGTACCATCTGGACTTCAAGCCGCCCCCCGCCGACATCGACGACGCCATGATCAAGCAGCGCTCGGACGACAAGCCGGAGAAGGTCCGTGAGCGCCTGGCCGTGTATAAGGAGGAAACGCAGCCGGTGGAGACCTTCTACCGTGAACGGGGCCTTCTTGTAGAGATCGACGGCGTCGGCGACTTTGAGCAGGTGTACGAACGCATCGTTGAAGCCGTACAAGACCAGGCCTGATCCCGAAGCCGCCGACGCTTCACTGTCCCTGCGTTCTACTTCCGTTCACCGAGCGACCGATCTCCACCCCATGTCTTCCACCGACACAATAGCGCCTTCGGCGTACGTTGAGCACCTTCGAGGCCGGGTTGAAGCGGCCTTACAGGAGATCGACTTCCCGCGCGAGCCACCCGGGCTGTATGCCCCCGTCCGGCATGTGCTTGAAGGCAAGGGCAAACGGTTGCGTCCGGTGCTCCTCTTGTTAACCGCGGAGGCGTTCGGTGCCACAGAAGAGGAGGCCCTGCCAGCCGCGCTGGCGCTTGAGTTGTTTCACAACTTCACCTTGGTCCATGACGACATCATGGACCATGCGGACACGCGCCGGGGACGCCCCACCGTGCACACACGCTGGGATCAGGACACGGCCATCCTGACGGGTGATGTACTCATGGGCAAGGCGTATGCGCTCCTCTCACATCTTCACGCACCGCTGCTCCCCGAGGCCCACCGACGCTTCTACCGCACCGTCGCACGCCTCTGCGAAGGGCAAACCTTAGACACCGCTTTTGCTGGACAGAAGGATGTGTCCGTCGCAGCCTACCTCGACATGATCGACCGGAAAACGGGGGCATTGCTGGAGAGCTGCTTCGAGCTTGGCGGACTCATTGGCGGGGCCCCACCAGCTACCCTCGATGATCTCTGCACGCTGGGGCGGGAGCTCGGCCGGGCATTCCAGATTCAAGATGACCTGTTAGATCTCATGGCGGAGGACACCCGGTGGGGCAAACAGATTGGGGGGGACCTAATCGAGGGCAAGAAGACGTATTTGCTGCTGCGTGCTCTGGAGATGGCTAAAGGACCGGACCATGCGTGGTTTGCGCGCATCGCGGAACGCCAGGGCCTACCACCGGCGCAGGTCGATGAGGCTCGGGAGCGGATGCAGCACCTGGGCGTGGTAGAGAACGCCCGCGCAGCCGTGATGCGCCACACAGATGCAGCAATGAACGAAGTAGCGGCTCTGCCGTCAGGTCGCGCCCGCGACACCCTTCGCTGGCTGGTGCGCGACATGCAGACCCGGCTGCATTAGGTGCTCGCTACCCGTATACCCGTTTCCCCGCTGCCCTGATGGTTGAACGCGAAGTCACCGTTACCAACCGCGCTGGACTGCATACCCGTCCCGCCTCGATGATTGTACGGCGTGGATCGCAGTTTGCGTCTGACTTTTACATTCAGAAAGATGGCTACGAAATTAACGGCAAGAGCATCATCGGTGTAATGACCTTGGCTGCTGAACAGGGCGCGACACTAACGTTGCTATTTGAAGGTCCTGACGAAGAGGAGGCGGCCGACGCCCTTGAGGCCCTCTTCGCCGATGGCTTTGGTGAGGCGTGACCCGCAACATCCCGGTACGGGGGCTCCGTTCCGTCGTGACTCACGCCATCCTACCGTGCCCCGCTGCACCCGAGCACCCGGTACCGCGCACCGCCACAGCCATCGCTACCGACGCCCCCGGACGATTCGGATGCCCGCCCCATCGACCGTATATTATCCAGCCCACAACCGCTTAGCGCATGATTCCCTCATCTCCGCATCCGTCGCGCGCTGATGCGTCCGAGCCGCTTGTGTCTCCGCCTGATAACGGGGCGTTGGGGTCGGACGACAGGGTTGTTGAGGGGGTAGCCGCCTCACCGGGCATCGCCATTGGTCCCGCGTACATCCTGGAGCGGGAGAGTGGACGGGTGGAGGAGGAGAGTATAGATCCGGCTAAGGCCGCCCAAGAGAAGGAGCGTTTTGAGGAAGCCATCAGCCAGGCCGAGCGGGCCCTGTCCTCTATTATCTCTGTGACACGGGAAAAGCTGGGCGAGGAGAGCAGCGCTATCTTCGAGGCGCAGCAGCTCATGCTGCGCGACGACACCCTGCACGACGCAGTCGTGCGTCATATTGAGGAGCAGCACAGCAGCGCCTCCTATGCCATCGAACAGGTCATGACACAGTACCGTCGGCGCTTGGAGAACAGCGACAGTCCCTATCTTCGTCAGCGCTCCGATGACCTTCTGGAGGTACAGCAACGGCTCATCACCTATCTGCGCCGGGGGGAACTGTTGGCCGACGTCCCGCCCGATACCATTATTATCTCGCAGGCGCTCAGTGCCGCTGAAATGATGCTGTTCAGCCGGCGGGGCATTAGGGGCTGCGGGCTTGACTACAGCGGTCCGACTTCGCACGTGGCCATTATGGCACGCGCGCTCGGTCTTCCGGCCGTGGTCAGCCTTCATGACCTATCAGAGCACGTGGAGACCGACGACATGATCGTCCTGGACGGCATTCGCGGCCGCGTTGTCGTGCGCCCGTCGGATGAAACAATCCAGACCTATCAGGAGCGGAATCGCCGGTTTCAGGAGATTCGTACGCAGCAACGCGAACTGGCACCGCTTCCCGCCAAAACCACGGATGGCGTAACCATCGATCTGCACGCCAACATCGAAATTTCCCAGGAAACGGACCTGCTTGACGATCATGGGGCTGACGGTATCGGGCTTGTGCGTACGGAGGTACTGCTGCTCTTGCAAGGCTCCATTACCCAGCCCGAGGACGTACAATACAAGCTCTATCGGCAAATCGTAGAGGCCGCAGCCCCACGCCCGACCACGATCCGCGTGCTGGACCTCGGAGGCGACAAGATGCTGCCGCTGGCCCGGCGAGAGCACAACCCGTTTCTTGGATGGCGGGGCATTCGCGTGCTTCTCGATAAGCCCGACTTACTCATGCCACAGCTGCGCGCTGTGCTCCGGGCCGCCACGCATGGACCCGTCCGGCTTCTCCTTCCGATGATTACGACGCGCGCCGAGGTGGAGCAGGTGCATGAGCTACTGGACCAAGCGCGGGAGGAGTTGTCTGCGCGGAAGGTGCCATTCAAGGCCGACGTTCCAGTCGGCATCATGGTTGAGGTCCCCTCGGTAGCTCTCCAGGCGACTCTGTTTGCGGAGGTGTGCGACTTTTTCTCTATCGGGTCCAACGACCTTACACAATATGTGCTCGCTGTAGATAGAGGCAATGATTTGGTGGCCAACCGCTATTCAGAATTACATCCAGCTGTGTTAGCCTTGATCAAGCGAACGGCTGACGCCGCGCGCGCGGCTGACATACCAGTTAGCGTCTGCGGTGAAGTGGCGGGGAATCCTGTGGCAACCCCAATCCTGCTTGGCCTGGGGGTCGATCAGCTCAGCGCCTCACCCATCTATATCCCTGGCGTCAAACGCCTCATCCGCCGTATCAGCCATGCCGATGCCCGGCAGCTGGCTCGGGAAGCGCTGGTCTTGTCTGATGCCGAAGACGTCCAGGCTCTCCTCAACGACTGGTTTCATGCCCACCTGGGCCATTTACCATTGGGGCTTGATGGCGATACCTTAGGTGCGCGCGGCCCGCAAGTGGCCTCCTCCTGACGCCCCCCTATGCCGGAGCCCCTGGAGGGCCGCCGCCCATGCTGCCATAGTTCTTCTTTCTTCTGCTTCCTCTCGTACCCCCTTACGTTATGCCCGATTCTGACTTCTCCTCGCACGACCCCGAGAACATGTATGGTGCCATCCGCACCTTTGCCCAGCAGTTTGCCCTTGGCCGAGAGGCCGCGCGGGATGTGCCTGTACCTGAGCATCAGCCCTCGCAGGTGGTCATCGCGGGGATGGGCGGTTCAGCCATGGGCGGCGATCTATTGCGCAGCCTGGCCGCCCCAACGGCTGCGGTCCCCATACTGGTGAACCGCGGGTACACGCTGCCTGCACACGTCGACAACCAGGCGCTCGTCCTTGTCTCCAGTTACTCAGGTAACACAGAAGAGACGCTCTCGGCACTACATGAGGCCCTGGCGCGTGAGGCCCAAATCATTGCGCTCTCGTCAGGCGGGACCGTCACGGCACTGGCGGCGGAGCACGGGTTCCCGGTTGTGGAGATGCCGGGGGGCATGCAGCCCCGGGCAGCCCTGGGCTATTCGCTCGCCGCGCTCGTCACGTTAGCCGAGCGCCTGGAGCTATTGCCCTCGCAAACGGAGGCCTGGGTGGAGGCCAACCGCACCCTGGAGGGCATGAGCACACGGGAGGCCGACCCCAACACCTCACTGGCGTATGCCCTTGCCCGGCGGATCGGTGACTACACCCCCCTCGTTTACAGCGGAAACGGCCTGTTGGAGACTGTAAACGTGCGTTGGCGCGGGCAAATCCAGGAGAACGCCAAGCGGCTGGCCTTCGGAAACGTGCTTCCTGAGCTCAACCACAACGAAATCATGGGATGGGAGGAACAGGCGGCCATACACGAGGCACTCGCCATCATCATGTTGCGAGATGTGGGCGACCACCCGGCCGTGCAACGCCGGGCCCGCGTGACCAAAGACTTACTCATGGACCGCGCTGGCGCGTGGATCGATGTGGAGAGTGAGGGGGAGGCCCGCCTGACGCGCCTACTGTCGACCGTACACCTGGGCGACTGGGTGAGCTTCTACCTGGCCATGCAGGATGCAATCGATCCGACACCGGTTCGGCTTATCTCCAAACTTAAAGCCACCCTCGCTGACGCGTAACAATCTACGCCCCGATCTTATGATATCTGACGTATTGCAGGACCACATGAAGGACGCCCTTCGGTCTGGTGAGAAAGACCGGCTCCGCACGATTCGCTCATTGCGTGCGGATCTACAACAAGCAGCGATCGCCCAGCGGGAGTCCAGTGATGAACTCTCCGAGGCCGATGAACTCAAGGTACTGCAGAAGGCTGCAAAGCAGCGAAAAGATGCCATCGCACAGTACGAAGACGCTGGAAGGGAAGACCTGGCCGCCAAAGAGCGAGGCGAACTGGAAGTGATTCGCAGCTACCTGCCCGAGCAACTTAGCGATGAGGCACTCCGTACGCGTTTGCAGGATATTATCGACGCCACCGGCGCCTCGTCGATGCAGGATATGGGGCGCGTGATGGGCCAGGCGATGCAGCAGCTTCGTGGGAAGGCAGACGGCGGCCGCATCAGCGCCATCGTTAAAGAGCTTCTGTCCTAATCCGATACCTTTCGATTACACCACGCGGCTGTACCCATAGGCAGGCCATGTGCCCACTGTTGATGCCTCTAACCCCATGACCCCGTTTGACCTTCATACCCTGGATCTGGTGATCCTCGTCGTGCTGGCCTTCGGGCTCGTACGGGGGTTCACGACTGGGGTAATCCGGCAGGTTGCCAGCCTCGTCGGGTTAGGGGCGGCTTTTCTGGTAGGCGTGCGCTTCATGGAGCCGGTGGGCGAGATGCTCGTCACGAGCCTCGGACTTGCGGAGGGCATCAGTCCGCTGCTGGCTTTCGTGCTCCTTTTTGCTTCCGTTCAGCTGATCCTGCTGGGTGTGGTGCGCTTTGTCGAAGGGGTGATCGGGTTCCTGCGGCTTTCCGCGGTGAACCGGGTGCTCGGCGGACTCATCGGGGCGGGAAAGGTGGCCCTGTTTCTAAGCCTTATCTTCCTCGCCCTTAACTTTTTCAACCTTCCGGGTGACGATGCACGCGAAGCATCGCTGTTCTACGACCCTGTAGCCTCCGCCCTTCCCACCACGTGGGAGGCTGTTGAAACCCACGTGCGCAATGCTGAGGCGGCGACGGAGCCTTTCACCCGGCACCTGCAAGACGAGTTTACTGAGGCGCGGACCCTATCGGAGTAGCCGTAGTCATGCCTGAACGAGGCTACCCGTACCACGCCTACGGCTGATCGTGCGGGGCATCGGAGGATGCGAGAGGCTCGGTGCTGGGGACGGCCGCTGCGGCTTCGCGGGTGTGGCGGGCCCATCGGGTAAGGATAAGGCCCCCGATGATAAGAGCGCCCCCTGCCAGTTGCAGCGGCCAGATGGGCTCACCGAGCATTAACAGGCCACTGAGCAGGGCCACTACCGGGACAAGATTGCCGTAGATCGCGGTTTGGGAGGGCCCCACCTTGTGCACTGCCGTATTCCATACGGCGAATGCCCATCCCGTTGAAAGTCCACCAGAGAAGATGATGGCGGCCCAGACCCAGCCGCTTATCACCAGCCCCTCATCCGCAGCTGCGTACGGTAGGCCGATCGCGACCAGGAACGGAAAGGCCACAATGACGCCCCAGAAGGTAAGCCCAATGGGGTCGGCCCGTTGCGTGGCGGGCTTATTGAAGGCCGTGTAGGCTCCCCAAAGCAGCGCCGCCATCACCATTAGCGCGTTTCCCAGAAACACATCACTTCCGAAGGCTACCTCGTCGGTGCCACCAAAAACAATGACGGCCGTGCCCACCAGCGTAAAGCCCAGACCCAGCCATCCGGCGGGGACCATCCGGTCGAACCCAAAGACATGCCCGAAAAGGGCCGTCCATAGCGGGGCTCCTGCCATAATCAAGGCTGCACTTCCCGCTGTGGTGTGTGCTACGCCCAGTATGAAAAACAGCTGATAGAACAGGTATCCAAGTAGCCCGAGGCCTACGATGGTATAAAATTGGTCTCGGAGCGGCTGTAGGAAGGCTGCCGCATCGTAGTCGACCCGACGCGCGAACAGCCCTCCCAACACCAGGGCTGAAACCGCAAACCGAAAAATATTGAGAACATGGGGATGCACTTCCACCAGTGCAGCCTTGAGGACGGCAAAGTTGATTCCCCAGATCAGAACGACGGTCAGCAGCGCCAGGTCGTGGCGGTAGGGCGCAAGGCGCTGACGGAGAGAGACGGACAACGGTGGGGGGACGTCAACGGGGAAACATGAGCGAAGCGCTGCAGCGGTCTCCGAACAATCACAACCGGACGACGGTTCTGCTATCTGCTCTTGCACACCCGTCCTTCTTCTATCCACCACCTGTTTTCCGCATGGCGTCAGCCGCAACTTCCCCGGACCATCCGGATGCCTTGCCAAGCATTGGTGCCGTAAGCGATCAGTTGGGTCTGGAACCCCACGTGCTTCGGTACTGGGAATCTGAGTTCGAAGAGCTATCACCAGCTAAAGATAGCGCCGGACGACGTGTGTACAGGGAGGAGGACATCGCGGCGTTGAAACGTATTCACCATCTATTGAAAGTGGAGAAGTACACGCTGGAAGGTGCCCGTCAGGTGTTGGCGCGGGGACCAGATGACACCGTTCACACGGCATCGAAGGAAACCTTGGCTGACCTGAAACGCCTCCGCACCTTCTTAATGGAGGTGTTGGAACAGATCGAGGACTCGGATCGTGAACGGGGCTCTAATGCAACACGCGGCGCGCCGGCTGAGCCTACCAGCCAGCCAACGTAGCCGTACCGGATCGGGACGTGGCGCAGTCCGGTAGCGCACTCGCCTGGGGGGCGAGGGGCCGCGGGTTCAAATCCCGCCGTCCCGACCACTTCAACCCACCGCTGATGACCTGCTCAGTCATCGGTGGTGGGTTTTTTAATGGCCTTTCTTACCCGGCATAGTCGCGCTCTGCGCAGGGACAGCTACCGATCGTCCAACAGGTTCTGCATCTCCTGCGCGTCCTGGCCGGAGACGCCGGGGGCCAACAGGAAGACCGTCAGGAAAGCTGTATCGTCCTCCTCGGCCTCGTCGAGTGTGTCGCGGTCTTCAGCAACGGCTTCGCCATCCAACAGCAACCGCATGCCAACGTCCGTGCCTCGCCCCGTCACCTGTACGGCTTCTGGTGTGCAGGGCAGATCGAACGTTTGGGGCAGCGTGTCGAAGTTTTCGGTCTGAATCTCACTGGCCGTACAAAAGATCATGAGCGACACATCAACCACGTCGCCTTCAAATTGGAGAAAGTCCCCCTGCTGCTGCGCTGAATCGGTACACGCGACGAGGGAAAGGAGTCCAGTGAAAAGTCCGATAAGGACAGCAGTAGAAATACGCATAGAGCTTTGGTAAAGCGAGAGGCTATCAGTAAAAAGAGCGGTGCAATCGCCGCGTGCCATACAAACAGAGGCAACAGCCGCACGGCTATACGGATCCTGCGCCAGGCTTAGTCTTACAGGTAGCACCCCGATCGGTCCCCGCCCCCAATCTGCCACACGCACTGCTCATGAACGCCCCATCCGACGCGCAGGGACAAGCTTTTGCACGCGATGTCCGCCGTATTCGAGAAACGCAAGGGGTCACGCAGCAGGAGATCCATCAAGCGACGAAGATCCCCAAACATCTGCTGGAGCAGTTCGAAGTGGATGCGCTTTTTAGTCATGATACGTTTAACCGGGTGTATCTGCGCTCCGTTGCGCGGAGCGTAGCAGACCACATTGGCGTTGATCGCAAGGACATGATGGACGCGCTCGAAGCCGCACTGCGCGGGGAGTACAAAGGACAACTGGCGTCTGGCTACCTTGGGGAGCCTCCTGCGACGAGCACGCCACCGGACCCCGCCGACCGAGGCGTTGACGACGCCGATGCGGAGAGTACAGACGCCACAGAGCCTGATGATGATACAGCACAGGCACCACTCTCTGCCCCCACAACAGGTGATAAGGCAGATGCTGCAGCGTCTGAAGCGCAGGTCACATCCGCGACCAGCCCCGAAGAGATAGATCAGGAGGAGACAGATACTGCAGAGAAGGAAACAGGTGGGAAAGAGGCGACGGGAAAAGAGGCCACGCCGAGGGATGATGCTGCAGGAAGGCCAAACGAGGACCCATCCGCTGGCCGCCCTCAGGTAGAAGAGACCGCGCCGGCAGCCTCTGCCGGTGCGCCTGATGTACCACCGTCTTCTGACAGGGGCGCGGTACGTGCCACCGAGGAGAAGCAGCCCACTCCCGTTCGGCCGCGACCCGTCTGGCCCTATGTGGTGGGGGGCGCTGTTGTGGTAGCGGCCATCATCCTGCTGATCTTCGCCCTGCAATCCGACGACGCTCCTGAGCCCACCCCGCCGGCCCCTACCGAAGTAGCTCCTGTCGATACCGCCGCGGAGGCCACAGCGCCCCCGCTGCCGGATACTCCGGGGGAAGCAACGGACGAGGCTGCAGCGGCGCCCGAACTGGGAGATGCGCTAACTGTGGAGGTGGTGGCGGCCTTCGACCGAGTAGACCCTATTCGCATCCGCGTCGACGATGACCTCCGGCGCCCCTACTGGATTGAGGAAGGGGAGAGTCGGCGTTTCTCCGCGGTCGACCAGATCATCCTCGAAAATCAGCTCGACGCCATTGAGCTTCGCCTGGAAGGCGTGCCTATTCCGACAGATGAACGCGATGCCGAGGGGCGCATTGTGATCACCCGCGAGCGCGCCGAACGCCTCCTTTCGGAAAACCCACCCGGATCCTGAAGCAACAGCCCACAGCACGGATCCTACGCCCTTACCTTCCATCTGTCTTTCCACTGGCTTTGCTATGGCTGCACCCACCACCTCCGACGTCCCTTCAAATCCCGTAGAGCATACCCAGGTACTCCTTCGCCGGTTGGAGCAGAATGGGATGCCCACAGCCGATGCTGAAGAAGCGGCAACGCTCGCCGCTCAGCTCCGCGAGGTGGTGCGCTTTCACGACCGGAAGTACTACGTTGAGGATGCCCCCCTCATCCCGGATTCCGAGTACGACCGGCTATTTCATGCGCTCTATGTTCTTGAAGAGGCGCATCCGGAGCTCCAGACGCCGGAGTCGCCGACGCAGCGGATTGGAGGAGAGCCACTGGACGCTTTTGAAAAGGTCGCTCATCCGGAGCCGCTCCTGTCCCTGTCTAATGCCTTCGATGCTCAGGACCTGCGCGACTGGTATGACCGCTGCCGCCAAGGTTTAGCCGGCGTCCTGGCAGACGATGAGCCCCTGCACCTGAGCGCTGAGGTCAAGCTGGATGGCCTCGCTGTGGCGCTCACCTACGAAGACGGCCGATTGGTGGTAGCCGCTACCCGAGGCGACGGACAGGTTGGCGAAAACATCACCCGGAATGCCCGCACCATTCGAAGTGTCCCACTCCGGTTGTCCACACCTCCAGATGACGGCCTTCCACTTCCGGAGCGGCTCGAGGTACGCGGTGAGGTGTTCATGCGGCGCAGCCGGTTCGATGCCTTTAACGAGCGGCTCCGCGAGCGTGGCGATGCCCCGTTCGCCAACCCGCGCAACGCAGCCGCGGGCAGCCTCCGGCAACTCGACCCTACCGTCACGGCGGAGCGCCCCCTGAGCTTCCTGGCCTACGGGGTTGGTCCTGCGCAGGGCACGGTCCCGCCTACGCAAAGTGCCACCCTCGACTGGCTGACGCGCATGGGGATCCCCGTCAGTTCGCAGCGCGCCCGATTCGATGATATCGATGCTGTTGTGGACTTCTGCGAGGCATGGGTGGACAAGCGCGACACACTTGACATGGAGATCGACGGTATTGTGGTTAAGGTCGACCGCATCGCGTATCAGGAGGTGCTTGGCGCTATTGCCAAGGCTCCCCGCTGGGCCATCGCATACAAATTTCCCGCTCGGGAAGCCACGACCACGCTCCGCGACATCGAAGTCAACGTGGGCCGCACGGGCGCAATAAAGCCCGAAGCCGTCCTCGAGCCGGTCCATATCGGCGGCGTTACCGTGTCGCAGGCCACGCTTCACAACGCTGATTATATTGCTGATCGGGATATTCGTGTGGGGGATACAGTCGTCGTTAAGCGCGCGGGCGACGTGATCCCGCAGGTGGTGCGCTCCATTCCGGAGGCCCGCACCGGCGAGGAGTCCCCGTGGGCGATGCCTGCCCGGTGCCCGTCGTGCGGCAGCGCAATCGTGCGCCTGCCCGATGAAGCTGACTACTTCTGCATGGCCTCTGATTGCCCGGCGCAGTTTATCCGTCTGCTGGAGCACTTTGCCGGCCGGTCGGCGATGGATATTGAAGGGCTCGGATCCAAGCTCGCGGTGCTGCTCGCGGAGGAAGGACTTGTCACGCGCCTGTCCGATCTGTACGACCTGTCGAAGGATGAGCTACTTCAGCTCGAGGGGTTTGCAGAGAAAAAGGCGCAGAACCTGCTGGACGGGATTGAGGCCTCGACAGCGCAACCCCTGCATCGGCTCCTGACGGGCCTGGGCATTCGACATGTGGGGCGTGACGTCGCGCTGCGACTGGTCCACGCGTTTCCCTCGCTGGAGGCGCTCGCTGAAGCCTCGCACGAGAGCCTCACCGCCGTCGACGGCATCGGGCCCGTCACCGCGGAGAGTGTCGTCGACTGGTTTGCTGTAGAAGAGAACCAGTCCCTGGTGGAGGACCTGAGATCCCTGGGGGTCAACACCGAGCGGCAGCCCGAGGAGGCGCCACCCGAAGCCCGGGGCGATGCCGCCTCGCCGATCGCGGGGGCGACGTTTGTTCTGACAGGCGCCCTCGATGGCTTTACGCGAAAAGAAGCGAAAACGGCCATCGAGCAGCAGGGAGGTAAGGTGACCGGTAGCGTGAGCGGCAACACGGATTACCTGGTCCGGGGACAGAACCCGGGCTCGAAGCTTCAGCAAGCTCAGGAGCGTGAGGTGACCGTGCTGGATGAGGAGGCCTTCCGCGACTTACTTGAACAGGCCTGAGGCACAGGCCCAACGCAGCCCTTAAGAGCTCAGACCGGTGGTGTGGCGATTGGAGCTACCGCGCCGTAGGTTGCTCCTGCTCCTCCCACCGGCTGCTATTGCATGCTCACGCCACTCGACTACATCGTCATCACCGCCTACCTCGTAGCCGTGGTGGGCTTTGGAATCTGGAGTGGGGGACGCCAGCGGACAGCCGAGGGGTACTTCCTCGGAAACCGCGATGTGCCGTGGTGGGCGGTGTGCTTTTCGGTTGTGGCCACGGAAACCAGCACGCTCACCATCATCGGCATTCCGGCCGTTGCGTACCTTGGCTCGCTTACGTTTCTGCAGCTTACGCTCGGATACCTCATCGGGCGGCTTATTGTCAGCGTCACACTGCTGCCGCAATATACCGAGGGCAAGCTTCCGACCGCCTATGCCTTCCTCGGCAACCGGTTTGGCGAGACCTTACGTTCGGCCGCCTCGGTGACGTTTCTGGGCACACGGCTGCTGGCCGATGGGGTGCGGCTCTTCGCTACGGCCATCCCCCTTAGCGTCATGGCAGCCATGATGGGCTACGCCATCGGATATCCGGCAATTATCGCCTTTGTAGGCGTCGCAACGATTGTGTATACCCTGATTGGCGGCGTGCGCGCTGTCATCTGGATGGATGTGGTACAGATGAGCCTGTATGTAGTAGGAGCGGTTGTGGCCATCGGCTTTCTCTTGCATAGCGCCCCGGCCGACTGGTGGACGCTGGCGCAAGCGGAGGGAAAAACGCAGGTCTTTAATGCCGGGTCCTCCAGTTCATTAAGCGCCTGGATCACCGAACCGTACGCCTTCATCACGGCTGTCGTGGGCGGGGCTATCTTCTCGATGGCCTCCCACGGCACTGATCAACTCATCGTCCAGCGGCTCCTGACCTGTCGCTCCTTGGCCGATAGCCAGAAAGCGCTCGTAGGAAGCGCTGTGCTGGTGGCCGTCCAGTTTGCACTCTTTTTAATAGTGGGCCTGCTGCTTTGGGTCCACTACGCGGGCGCCACACCAGCAGACCTCGACCTCACCCGTGCGGATGAGATTTTCCCCCTGTATATCATTGAAGGCCTGCCGGCCGGCCTGTCGGGCCTTCTGCTGGCAGGCATCATTGCAGCCGCCATGAGCACGCTGTCGTCGTCTCTGAACGCACTGGCCTCATCTTCGCTGTACGACCTGGTGGAGCGATGGCGGGGGCAGGTGCTGCGCGAGGCCTCGCGACTTCGCCTTTCCCGCGCCCTTACCCTTGGGTGGGGCCTGGTGTTTATCGGGTTTGCCGCCCTGTTCGAGGATCAACAAAACCCCGTGGTGGAGCTTGGCCTCGCCATCGCATCCTTCACGTACGGCGGCATGCTGGGCGTCTTCCTGTTGGGCCTCTGGACGCGCCGGCCTACGCAAGGGGATGCGCTCATTGCCTTTGTGTGCAGCATCGGAGCGATGATCCTCATCATTTTCGGCTTATGGTACAGCCCGACCGCCGGCTGGCTCTTCATGCTTAACCCCGCAGACGCGGTGCAGGAAGCGCTCGACCTCCGGGCTGTCGGATGGCCCTGGTATACCGTCATCGGCAGCAGCATCACCTTGCTTATAGGATCATTGCTTGCATGGCGGCATAGATAGCGCCTTGTACTGGGCACGCGTGCTTCCCGGCCTACCGGGGCATGGCATGCCCTCTTCCTCACTGCTACGGCCCTCTATGGGATTTCTCGACACACTCGGTCTGGGCAGCTCAAAGGCGCGTCCCGTCGGGCAAAACCTTGAAAAAGGCTCTCCCGAAGAGAGCGAGGGAGAATGGAAAGATTATGCCATCAAGGCCGCTATCTTTCTGGCGCTTGTCGTTGTAGCGCTACTTGCGTTCCCGAGCGGTGAGCGTCTGGAGGTAACCGTTCAAGAAGGTGATATCTGGCGCCAAGATGTAAAGACGGCACCCTTCTCATTTGCGATCTACAAGCACCCCGATACCTTAGCGGCGGAGCGGCGGCGCGTTGAGCAGAATACGCCAGCGTTCATCCAGGAGATCTCGGATGCGATGCAGCAAACCCAGATCCGGCGGGACACGCTGGAGATGCAACTGGAGGAGGCCTTTGCAGCCTTTGATCGGATGCTCGGCCACCAGGCGGCGGGCGACCCGGAGGCGGCGGCCTCGGACTCGCTGCTGTATCGTGAGCGCCGGCGCAATGCGCGGGTGCGGCTCTCGTCGACGCAGTGGATGGTGTTGGAACGTGACCTCCGGCTGCGCAGCCAAGCGATGGACGCCGATGAGGTGCCCTCGCGCGATCAGCCTCTGTACCAAGTGCTACTGAGGGAAGCCACCCAGATCAGCCAACAGCTGCAGCAACAGGGGGTCCTGGATGTCCCGGCCGACAGCATCCTCTCGGACGAGGTGATCGTGCGCAACATTGAGGAGCGTACCCAGCGGCCTCCGCAACCGATTGATAACTTCCTGGGGCTTGACCGCGCCTACGACGAGGCCCGGGACTCGTTTGAGGAGGTGTTGCCGGACCGCCCGGACGCGGTTTCGGTGGCCATGCCGTTTTTTCGTGCGGTATTTGTACCCACACATGCCTACATGCAGTCGGAAACACGGCGTGAGATCCGCGCGCGGGAGTCCCGCCTGTCGCCGACGCGGGGACGGGTAGAGGAAGGGGAGGTCATCGTCCGGGAAGGCGAGCGCATCACCCCAGAAATACGGCAGCAGCTGGTATCTCTTGAGCGCGCAGAACGGGAGCGGCTGGCAGGGACCATCGCCTGGAAGCAGGGGAGTGGCAACACCGTGCTGATCCTGGCTGCCTTCGGGATCTTCTTCCTGTACATCTACCTTGTTCGGCCCACCCTCTTTTTCGACAACACGAAGGTCTTTTTGATGGCCTTGCTGTTTACCGGTATCATCGCGCTGTTCGCGGTGGGCCTGCGCTATCCGGTGATTGGCATGTATGCTGTACCAGTGGCTATCGTGTCGGTCCTGCTCACGGTTATCTTTGACTCCCGCGTGGGGTTCTTTGGCACCATCACGCTTGGCTTGCTGGGCGGACTGCTCCTGGGCTACGACTTTGAGTATGCATTCGCGACGATCTTTGCGGGAGCCATTGCGGTGTTTAGTGTACGCGACATCAAAAACAGAGGGCAGTTCTTCCTGAGCGCGGGACTGGTCTTCACAGCCTACATGGTCGTCATCCTCGCGACGTGGCTGCTTTACGATACGCCGGTCGACACCCTGTGGCGCGACAGCGTGCGCGTAGCCGGAAGCTCATTCCTGCTCGTGCTAGCGTATCCGCTGCTCTGGGTGTTTGAACGGACGTTTAACCTTACCACCGACCTGACCCTCCTGGAGCTCTCGGACACCAACCGCCCGCTGCTGAAGGAGTTGAGCGTTCGGGCGCCGGGCTCGTTCAACCATGTAATGCAAGTGGCGAACCTGTCGGAGGCAGGAGCAACAGCCATCGGAGCAGATGCGCTGCTCACACGGGTGGGCGCGCTCTACCACGATATCGGGAAAATGCTCAAGCCCGAGTACTTTATTGAGAACCAGCGGAGCGATACGAATCCCCACGACGACCTCAAGCCGCGCATGTCGGCCCTCATTATTGCCAGCCATGTCCGTGAGGGACTTGAAATGGGGCGCCAGTACAACCTTCCCCAGCCCGTGCTCGACTTCATCACGACCCACCACGGGACCTCGCGCATCGAGTACTTTTACCGGAAAGCGTGCGAGCAAGCGGACAACCCGGACACCGAGGTGCCTGAGTCCGAGTTTCGGTACCCGGGGCCGCGCCCCTTCTCGAAGGAGACCGGCGTGCTCATGCTCGCAGACTCCCTGGAGGCCGCCTGCCGGAGCCTGACGGACCCCACGCACAAGCGCCTGGAGACCATGCTCGACATGATCTTCCAGACGCGTATCGACGATGGGCAGTTGGATGACACCGATCTCACCTTTCGCGACCTCCAGCAGCTCAAAGAGACCTTCCTCTCCATGCTCCTGGGTATTCATCACGTGCGCGTGAAGTACCCTGGGCAGGATAAAGAGGATGCTGCCGAAGAAGCGCCGGATCCGGAGGTGCTGCCCGGCCCGAAGTCAACGGTGCAGGTCTCTGTGGACCCCAGCCTTCCCATCGCCGACCCGTCCAAACTGAAAACTGGCGAGCTTGCTGCGGGAACGCTCCACCCACGCGCCAGCACCTCGAAGGACTTGCTACCTCCGGAGGTCGTGCAATGGATCGACCCTCATGCACGGCCCCACGGCGAGGACCCAGAAGAAGCGGACGGAGCAGCAGCACAGGAGGGGGGCACCAACGGACAGCCCGAAGCTCCGATGAAGCCGCGTTCGGATGATCCCTCAGCCGACGGGTCGAAGGGATAGCGTAGACGAGTCGTCTGCATTGGGCCCGCATAGGGTTACCGGGGAAGGCGCTCGCGCAGCCGGTCCAGCGCGTTGTCTGTGAGCATAAGCCGAAGTTCGAGGTAGCGCTGATCTGGCCCCACAAGCGGCTTCAGGCGACGGCGACAGGCGGGGGTGCCGAGCACAAGATCCACGTCGTCGACAAACGAAGAGAGGTGCTTCGCATCGCTCTGCATGGACGCAGCGATAACCTGCCCGTTGTGCGCGGTGCGCTCCCGGAGCAAGGCAAGGAAGGGCTGGATGGTCTCGGGTTGATGGGTGACCAGCCCCACGGACTCATGCTCGGAAAGGCGCGCTACGTCCTCCAGCACGTCAAGCGGTAGCGTGGTGTCCACGCCCTGTACATCGCTACGGGGGAGCTGCTGCATCACAGCCCGCACGTGCCGGTAGGGGGTCATCACCACGTCGGCATCCTGATGCTGATTCAGCCCATCCAGCGCCACGCCGACTACCTGCTGCTGGAGTGAGCTGGCGATGTAGTCGCTGCAGATGTCGGCGTACTCCTGGCACACCGCGGCAAAGACCAGCTTGTGACGCATCTGCTGGCTGCGTACGGCCTGAAACTGCTCCTGAAACAGGTACTCAATCTCGCCATCCTTCAGCCCAAGCCCCACGAGGCCATGCAGGGCCTCCTCCAGCGTTGCTGCACCACGTTCCATGCGTTCGCTCTTCGAGAGGGTAGTGTGTTGTAACACCACGTAGCCACTGCCTTTTCGTGCTTCCAGCAACCCTTCGGTTTCCAATTGCTGATAGGCCTTCCGCACGGTGTGGAATGAGACGCCCACCTCATCGGCCAGCCCTCGGGTAGAGGGTAGCGTCTCATCCATTTGGTACTGCCCGCTGGCAATCAAGAAGCGGAGTTGTCCCGTGAGCTGCTCATGCACCGGGGTTGTGGAGGATCGGTCGATCGTAATCATGCAGGCACGAACAGGAGCGGTGAATGCGTAAGTAAAATGTCGGGGAACGCACGCCACCGGCCCCGTCAATCGAAATCAGAACACGACATGAAGTAGTGGCACTTGGGGCATCGGAATTTACAACGCATGTTTTGCAGTCGGGCGCTGCAGTTGGGACAGAAGTCCCAGTAGTTTTCATTCCCTGCGCTTGCGTGCGTGTGCTGAGTTCCTGTGGAGGACGATGGTGTTTGAGACGACTCCGAGGTGGGCGGCTTCATAGCAGGCATGAGGAGGGGTGGTGGATGGGGTCGATCATGTGGGATACTCCAGTTCGTACCGCTCGCGCGCCTGGCGCAGGTCTTCTTGCAGCGCATCAGCGTCTGGCCAAGCCTTTTTGGAGAGGTAGTAGTCCGCATCGTTTAGGGTGAGGATAAGCAGCGACCGGTTGGTGCGGAGCTCAAGGACGGGGCGCCACCGCAGCCGACGCTGCTCGTACATACAGTCGAACACCGTGCGCAGGGCAACCATCGTCTCGCCCACGTAAAGCTCAGCGATGGTCGTCTGCAAGTAGTAGAGCGTCAACGCCAGGGCCACGCCAAACGCCGCGGGAAACCCAATCCACAGGAACGGCTCAACGGCCCCACGTTGCAGGGCCACCACCAACACCGCCAGCATTACGGGTAGCATGCACAGGGCCAGTGGCGTGAGAAACGCATCGGCGAAGACCATTCGGGCCGGCGCCGCCCCCGGATGGGCGGTGCTACGAAAAATGCTAATGTCAGCGGTAGGGCGATTCACAGGCTACCCCGGGGGTTCATGGGCTACGCGCGACCTTCCGGCGTTGCCCGCTCCGTGCGGGACACGCCGTTGGTGGCCTTGTCCGGCTGATGATGCGGGTACTCATAGGACGTCGCTGGCACGAACGTCTCCTTGATCGCGCGAGGTGAGACCCAGCGGGTGAGGTTGAAGATGGAGCCTGCCTTGTCGTTCGTGCCCGACTTCCGGAGGCCGCCAAACGGCTGTTGCCCGACAACGGAGCCGGTGGGCTTGTCGTTGATGTAGAAGTTGCCTGCGGCGTTTTCCAGCCGCTTGGTCACGTGGGCGATAACGTCGCGATCCTGCGAAAAGATGGAGCCGGTGAGGGCATAGGGCGAGGTCTCGTCGACCAGCGTCAGCGTATCCTCAAATTCGGCATCCTCGTAGATGTAAATCGAAACCACCGGACCAAAGATCTCCTCCCGCATGGTCACATGCTTGGGGTCGTCCACCACCAGTACGGTAGGATCGACGAAGTAGCCCTCGTCTTTGCTGTGCGTACCACCGGCAAGCACCGTCACCCCCGGGTCCGCCTTGGCATCCTCGATGTACGCCGTTATTTCGTCGTAGGCGCGCTCGTCGATGACGGCATTCACGTAGTTTGTGAAGTCCTCAACGGGGCCGACCTTGATGGCATCGACAATGGCCGCAAGGTCATCCTTGATTTCCGGCCACCGGGAGGCGGGCAAGTACACGCGCGAGGCTGCCGAGCACTTCTGCCCCTGATATTCGAACGCGCCCCGCACGATGGCTGTGCGGACGGCCTCCATGTCTGCGGTGGGATGCGCTACGATGAAGTCCTTGCCCCCGGTCTCGCCCACAATGCGCGGATAACTCCGGTACGTGTCGAGGTTTTCTCCGATGGACTTCCAGAGATGATTGAACGTGGCCTGTGACCCGGTAAAGTGCAGCCCGGCCAGATGCGGCGACGCCAGTACGGGATCGCCTACATCAGCCCCTGCGCCCGGCAACATGTTGATCACGCCTGGCGGCAGACCGGCCTCCTCCAGAATCTTGTAGACGAAGTAGGCCGAGTAGATAGACCGCGGGGAGGGCTTCCAGAGCGCCACGTTGCCCATCAGGGCCGGGGCGGTGGGCAAGTTGCACTGGATCGCGGTAAAGTTAAACGGCGTGACCGCGAACACGAACCCTTCCAGTGGGCGGTATTCCATCCGGTTCCACTGCCCGTCTGGCGAGAACGGCTGCTCCATGTAGAGCTGCTCCAGAAAGTGGGCGTTAAACCGTAGGAAGTCGCACAATTCGCAGGCTGCCTCAATATCAGACTGGTAGGCATTTTTGCTCTGCCCCAGCATGGTGGCCGCGTTAATGGTGTCCCGGTACGGCCCGGAAACCAATTCCGCTGCTTTGAGGAAAATTCCGGCCCGGTCTTGCCAGTCCATCTGACTCCAGGTCTTGCGGGCCTCCAGCGCTGAGGCGATGGCTTGCTCTACCTCATCGGCACCGCAGAAGTAGGCCGTCGCCAGTTCGCGGGTGTGCTCATGGGGCGCACGGACCGAAAACGTGCGGTCCGTGGTTACGGCCTCACCGCCAATGAAGGCTGGGATTTCAATATGCTGGGCCTTCAGGTCGTCCAGGGCATCGCGCAATGACGCCCGTTCAGGGCTGTTAGGCGCGTAGGTCTGGGGCGGTTCGTTGATAGGATGGGGCGGGTGCGCGACCGTATTCATAAGGGAAGGGGAAGGAGAAGGTCTAAGGGTAACAAGCGATAAACGAATCAAGGTCTTCCAACCTACTGGTTGCGCCTCAGCCATGTTCTTCACGAGTAGACCGATGGACAGGCGAACGCGTCGGGCGTAATGTTTGCGTAGCGTCTTAATAGCGCCCAGTACTTGGGGCCTGCATCCACCTCGAACTCTCACTGGCAACACCACGCCACACATGGAAGCCATTCACGAAGCACCCGGTGCATCTTCCGCCACCAACGAGGCAGCGGCAATGGGTAATAATGTAACGCCGCCCGCACCAAAAGAAGCGCTCACGCAATGGATTGTTGATACGCTCGTATCTGAGGTTGTCCGTGATATTACGGCGGAAGGCCTGTTGACGCGCGTGCTTCAGTCCGATGTTGCGACGGAGCGGGTAGAGGCGCTGACGGTTCAACTCAAGCAGAAGCTCCGTGCGCACATTGAGCAGAAAGCGTTGGATGAGTTGGAGGCCGAGTTTGCCGGCGACCTCGAGGTGCTCAATCGCTGGCCCGAAGCCGAGGGCATGCAGCCCGAGACCACGGCAGAAGCGACGCCAACGCGTAGCGCAGAGGATGCGGAAACCGCAGATAAGCATCCTACGGCGTCGACCCATGAAACCGTTGATACGGTGCCGGACGGCTTTGATCCAGCAGAAGAAACGACCGATACCGCGGAGAGGGAAGCTATGTCTCGGGATACCCCGCCGGGAGATGCGGATCCAGGGCATCCGGTAGTGGATGAGGATGTGTCGACTTCACCAGCTGTTGCAGAAGAGCAACAAGCGAGTGAGGAGGCGAAGCCAGTGCCCCACGTAGCACCGGTGCTTGAGGTGTCCAACGACACTCCCGTTGACCAGACCTCCGCTGAGGATACGACGCAGGAGGGCACGGCGGCAGAGCAACAGCCCGAAGACGCCGAGGAGGCAGTGGAAGACCTCATAGAAACGTTCGGCTCGTTCCCTGAGGACCCCACCGCTGACGCATCAACAGCCCTCACAGATGAAACCGCAGCCACCGAACGTGCGCCGCGTACCGATGACACATCGGATGATGAGCCTGGTAACGAGGCAGATAATGCACCGGTGGAGCAAGCAGCACCTGAGGTGATACATGAACCCGAAAGCTACGCACCTGAAGCATCGCATGAGGCTGCAGGGGCCGAAGTGGTTGATGAAGAGGCCATCGCCGACGTAGTGAGCCACGAGCCGCTGGCCGAGGCCGCGTCACGTGAGGACGATGCGGATGCGCTCAGCGGAAAGGCCGACGACCCGCTCGACAGCGGGTTCGATGAGGCGGCTGACGAAGAGCCCGACTTCTCACCTATTGACTGGGACGCTGAACCGGACCCGGTGGACTTCCCCGATGCAGAGCCATCGACCGTAGACGCTGACGAAGACGTCGCCCTCGATGACGCATTCTTCGACGGGGACTTTTTCCCAGACGTAGAGGCTGGCGAAGAAGCGACGACGGTGGACGGCGAGGCACTCCCGGAGGCCGCCGTTGCCACGCCAGATGCACCGGCCGCGACGGTTACAGCTGATGACATCCTATTCGCACGGGCGGTGATTGGAGGAGCGCAGGAGGCACGTGCGGCTCTCCGCAAGACGTTTTCGCACGATACCTTCAGCCTCATCGAGTGGCCCGCCTTTGATGTATTGGTAGAGGCTGTAGGCGCTCGCGAGGACCAGGATCGGTCCGCGAACGACACGCTCGCTAAGGTCCTGCAGCGTATGCCGAGCACGCTCCCTATTATTCCACTGCGCGACCCGCACCCCGCACAGTCCATGGCCGAATTGCGTGGCCAGGTAGAAGCGGTCGAGGATGGGCTACGCGACGCATTGGAGGAGCAGTCCGCACAGGAGGCCTGGCACATGTCGGTGCTTATGGACAAGGAGGATGTGCGCCGCTATGTCGTCGATCACCATGCACCGGTGCGGGAGCATTTGCAGGAGATGCGTGGGAAACCGCAGGGCGTAGCGCGATTCATTAAGAAAAAGATGGTGGAGACCATCAATGAGGAAGTAGACCGCCTCGCCAACGAGTGTGCGGAGGCCGTGGCAGCGCTCATGCAGGAGCATGGCAACGACATCACCGAGGTTGCGCATACCCCGGGGCGCGAGGGTGACTATTACCACCTCGCCCAAATCGCCGGGCTATTCGATCCAGACCGTGAGGATGTGCTGGTCGCCCTGACCTCAGACCTTGTGGAAACCTACGGGATGTACGGATTCATCTTCCGTCCAGAGGGCCCGTCCAAGCCGCGGCACTTCCCGATGGTCTTCCCAGAGGCCGACGGCGGTGTGTGACGGTTGGCCGGGCCGTGCGAGGCGTCAAACAACCGGGAGACGCGTGCGTCTGTATGTATCTTCGCCCCTTAGGGCCGCTTGCCTCATGCCGACTCGCCCATGCCCCACGGCCGCTCCTCGTTCATTCCGTTTGTTGCCTGGCGCTATCTTCGCCAGGCCCAAGGCCAGCGGGGCGGCGGCCGGTTCTTGCAGTTTATCTCAGCAATCGCCGTCGGGGGCGTGGCGATAGGCGTCGCGGCTCTGGTACTGGCACTGGCCATTGTGCATGGCTTTAGCGAAGAGATCGAGAGCAAGATCATCGGCTTTGGCGCCCACGTGCAGGTGGAAAGCCTGACGGACGGCCCGCTGACTGATGCCGCACAAAAGGAGCACACGCTACGCGCACTTGAGGGAGTGGTCGATGTTGCTCCTGTGGTCTCTGACGTTGTATTGCTGCGGCGCTCAGCAGCCGAAGTCGAAGGAGCCGCCATCTGGGGCACCAACGCGCTGCCCACCTACGTTGCCTCACAGGTGCGGGTTGGCGAGGCGTCCCTCGCGCCCCAGCCCGATGGAACGCCAACGCTGCTCGTTGGGCAAACCCTGGCGCGGACGCTTGGCCTGGAGGTCGGCGCCTCCCTTACCGTCTTCTCACTACAGGCACAGGCCCAGCAGCGTCCCACGATCCGGCAGTTCGTGGTGGGGGGTATCTTCGAGACCGCCCTGGCGGATTACGATGAGCGATTCGTATTCTCCATGGCAGACGAGGCCCGGCGCCTGATCGGATATGGCCCCGATGAAGTGACACGATTGGATGTTACGCTCGACGACCCGCAAACCGCCGCTTCGATGGCGCGGTCCATCGAAGAGGCACTGGGCTTTCCCGCTATGGCGCGGACCATCTTTGAGGTGTTCCGGGGACTTTTTGCCTGGGTCGACCTCCAGCAAAACATTATCCCCGTCGTCATTGCGGTGATTGTATTGGTCGCGGCCTTCAACATCATCGGCATTCTGATGATGTTTGTCCTGGAGAAAACACGTGCTGTAGGTATCCTGGCCAGTATGGGTGCTTCGCAGGCGCGGATACAGCGGCTTTTTGTGGGGATGGGCTTCCTCATCGGTCTGGTAGGCACGGCGCTGGGTCTTCTGCTGGCGCTGGGCCTGGCGCTGGTGCAACTCCGCTTCGGGGTTATCCCGCTACCGGCCGAGGCCTACTTCATGACGACAGCCCCCATCAGCCTGCGTGGCATGGATTTCCTGTGGGTTGGGCTCCTGTCACTCGCACTTTGCACGCTGGCCGCCTATATTCCTGCACGAATTGCTGCCCGCCTTGACCCAGTGCGGGTGATCCGTTTTCGCTAACTGACTTGCTTGCTCTGATCCTATGATTTCTGTCGATGATACCGCCCCGGACTTTACCCTCTATGGGCATGATATGGAAGCCCGAACCATGTCAGAGGCGCTGGCCGACGGACCGGTCCTGCTCCTCTTTTTCCCCGGGGCATTCACCAGCGTCTGCACCAACGAATTGAATAGCGTGAACAACGAGCTGGAGGACTTCGGCGGTGACGCCGTTACCGTCTTCGGCATCTCCACGGATTCGCCGTTTGTGCTGAAGGAGTTCAGCCAGGTGCACAAGTTTCAATTTCCGCTGCTGAGCGACCACGAGGGAGAGGTCGCTGCCTCCTACGGAGCCAAGTACGATCAAAACTTCACGTCGATGGAGTTGGATCGCATCGCCAAGCGTGCAGCCTTTGTGATTCGGCCAGACCAAACCGTGGCGTACGCTGAGGTGCTCGAAAACGCTGGAGCCATGCCGAACTTCAAGAAGGTAAAGAAAACGCTCCGCGGACTGCAGGCGTAACAACTGGTCGTCGCACGCACATATCCTTTGCCGTTGATGCTCTCGTCGTATGTTGATCGGTACCGTCCAATTCG
This sequence comes from Rhodothermaceae bacterium Tc-Br11_B2g6_7, assembly GCA_001564055.1. Classification (GTDB taxonomy): domain Bacteria; phylum Bacteroidota; class Rhodothermia; order Rhodothermales; family Salinibacteraceae; genus Tc-Br11-B2g6-7. Next base: position 10,248 of record LKNB01000010.1, on the reverse strand, counting down.
CGCCCCGCTACGGGCAACCCGAGGCGAACCGTGCGCATGTGGCAGCACTGATCGCGGACGTTTCAGCGGATCTCTTGGTGCTGCCCGAGCTGTTCACCTCGGGGTACTTCTTTCAGTCAACTGCTGATGCGCAAGCCTGGGCCGAACCGGTACCGGGGGGTGCATCCTGCACCTGGCTCAGCGAGCAGGCACGCACGACGGGGACGACGTTTGTTGCTGGTCTTCCGGAGCGCGGGCCGGAGGGTACGTTGTTCAACAGTGCCGTCATCGTTCCGCCGGAGGGGAGCATTACGTGCTACCGCAAGATCCACCTCTACAATGAGGAAAAGCTGCACTTTGGCCCGGGGACCCAACCGCCCCCAGTGGTTGAGCTTACGGCGCGGGACGGCACCCCCTACCGGCTGGGCCTCATGATCTGCTTCGACTGGTTTTATCCAGAAGTCGCGCGGTCGCTGGCGCTTCGGGGAGCCGATATCATCGCCCACCCGTCCAACCTCGTACGTAAAAACTGCCCACGAGCTATGCCCATCCGGGCGCTTGAGAATCGCGTGTTTGCGGTGACGGCGAACCGGTATGGCTCGGAGTCGAATGGCGAGACGTCGCTTACGTTCATCGGGCAGAGCCAGGTATGCGCGCCCGATGGTGAGCTCCTATGCCGGGCTCCGCACGTCGGAGACTCGGTAGATCTTGTGGAGATCAGCCCGGCAGACGCGCGGTCGAAGCGGGTGACGGTACACAATGATCTGTGGGAGGACCGGGCCCCGGCAACCTACACGCCGTAGCGCCAGCACAACCCTGAGGAGCAGTCTACAGGATATCTCGAAGCACCCGCTCAATCCGCTCAGCCGGATCCTCATCTGGTGGCGGCGGGACGAAGGTACGGCCCGTGAGGCGTTCGTACAGGCCTACGTAGCGCTCCGACACCTCTTTGCGAAAGGCATCGGGCATGTCGGGGACGCGCTGGCCCTCCTTGCCCATAAATCCCTCCTCCATCAGCCACTCGCGCACAAACTCCTTCGACAGTTGCTGTTGAGGCGCGCCCGCTTGTTGCCGTTCGTCGTAGCCCTCCGCCACGTAGTAGCGCGAGGAATCCGGCGTGTGCACCTCGTCGATCACCCGGAGCGTGCCATCAGGCGCCCGCCCAAATTCGTATTTGGTATCCACGAGTAGCAGACCACGCTCCCGCGCCATGGTGGTGCCGCGATCAAAGAGACCGAGGGCATACGTCTTGAGCTGCTCAAACGTGGCCTCATCCAGCGTGCCTCGCTCCAGGAGTTCCTCCCGACTGATGTCCTCGTCGTGTCCTTCCGCAGCCTTTGTGGCTGGTGTGAGGATGGGCCTCGGGAGTTGGTCGCCCTCCCTGAGGCCATCCGGTAAGGGCACCCCGCAAAGCATACGGCCACCCTCGCGGTACACCCGCCAGGCATGGCCCGCCAAGTAGCCGCGTACCACGAACTCAACGGGCACGGGTTTGCAGCGAAGCCCGACACTGACGTTTGGATCAGGCGTGGATTCCAGATAGTTGGGGGCAACATCCGATGTGGCTCCCAAGAAGTATGCCGCCAGTTGGTTTAGGACCTGCCCCTTGTGCGGAATAGGCTGCCGTAGCACATGATCAAAGGCAGATATCCGGTCCGTCGCGATGAGCACGACGCGGTCTTCCAACATGTAGACGTCGCGGACTTTGCCCTCGTATCGAGGTCCGATCCAGGAGTACGTGGTACGGTCAAGGGTCGGCGGGAGGGAAGACGGCATAGGATTACGCGTCGCGGTAAACGTCGGTGGAATGTCTGGCTTTTAGGGTTGGATGTATGATGACATCAATAGGCGGATCTTCGAGCGATCCATCCAGACGGCGCATGAGCACTTCCGTGGCGCGCTCGCCCACATCCATCATCTGTTGGGCAATGCTGGAGAGGCCAATGAAGTAGCTGGTTTTGATGTCGTCGTACCCAATCACAGCAATATCGTCCGGCACGCGCTTGCCGGCATCCGTGATGGCCTTCATGGCGCCGATGGCCTGTACGTCGCTGCTGGCAAAGACGGCGGTGAGGTCAGGGGCTGTATCCATCAGCTCTTGCATCGCTTCATAGCCGCTCTCCTCGCTGAAGCCCGCATGCTTGGAGGTGGTACCACTGCGCACCAGCTCCGGGTCGTACGTAATGCCCGCGGCCTCGAGCCCCTCCTTGTAGCCTTCAATCCGCTTGGTCTGCAGGTGCCCGTCAGTAAAGGAGCGGATCATTCCAATGCGGCGATGGCCCCGCTCCGTGAGGTGGTCAACCGCCTTCTTGGCGCCCTCGTCGTTATCCCAGTAGAAGCAGTCGATCTCGGTATGGTGATGCCCTACAAGTACAACCGGCGCGTGCAGCTTCTGCAGATCCCTGTACAGCTTTTTGGTTACGGGCACCCCTGACAGCAGCAAACCGTCAACGGTCCCGCGTCGAAGAAAGGCGTTTAGTCGGTCTTCCGAGCTTTCCGTTCCAAGGTCACAGAGGAGCAAGTCGCTCTCGCCAGCAATGGCCTGTAGGCGATTCCGGACGCCCTTCAGCAGCTCATTGTGGAAGGGGGTTGTAAAGGTCGGAATGGCAATCGCCAGGGTAAGGGTGCTGCGTTTGGCCAGGGTTTTCGCCGTTCGATCAGGTCTGAACTGTAACTCGTCAATGACTTCCTGTACTGCGGCCCGCGTCTTCTCGGAGACATCCGGCGAATCGTTGAGCACACGCGATACGGTAGAAATCGCCACTCCTGCTGCTTCGGCGACATCATAAATCGTAATCCGTTCTTTTCCTTGCTTCTGCGGCATTGCAGTGCCTCTTCGTCTGTGGGGTCAGGGAGAATACGCGTGCAACAGCATGGCTGCCATGATCTCAGGAGCGCAAGGCCCAGAAATAATCAGGCACCGCCCGGTCATCCGCTGCGAAGCCCGACTGAATGGCCTCAGTCACTGCGCCCTTTGCGTGTTGAAGTGCCTCAACCAGCGATGCCCCTTGTACTACTTTCTTTAGGATGGCCATGGTCAAAACGCTGGATGCGCCCTGCTGTTCGTTGAGCGGGAGGAGGGGCGCCTCAAACAAGGCAAAGTCGTCACCATCGTAGTAGAGGTCCACGGCGAAGTCTGCAGCTGCGTCCTCGTCCTCAAAATGGCGGGCGGGGATCTTGCCGCACCGAATGTGGGCCTGCGCAGCACCCTGCTTGTGCAGGCGCTGCACCGCGACTTGGGCGTCATCCAGCGAGTTGATTTCCATGCCGGCCAGGAGCTCGGCATCGCGGCGGCGGAGGGTGACGAGGGCCGGGGCGGACAGGTGGGAGACCAGGGCTTCGCGGCCCCGCTCGTTTATAATGTCTTCACCACTCGGGCCGCTGAGCGTCAAATCCAGCACTACGGGGCCCTCGACGTGTTCATCAAGGGCTGAAAAGACCGCCTCTACCGTTTTGTGATGGCCAATGATGCCCACCTTGGCGCCGGTCAGGGGCGTTGTCGCCCCAAGGTGCTGGAGCTGCGCCTGCACCGAATCCGTCGGTACAGCCAGCACATCTGTCACCTGGCCGTGGCTTGCACTGATGATAGAGGTACACACGGCCTGCGGTTGCAGGCCTGCGGCTTTCGCGGCAAGCAGGTCTGCAGCCAGACCGCGCTCACTGCCGGTGTATAGTGCGGTGATGACGGCGACGTTCAGGGGGGCACCAGATGCCATGAATAGCAAGGAGGTGATGAGGGGGGAAGCGCTTGCATAGCATAGCACGCGCTGAGGTCAACATCTACCTGGCAACTGTAGACTCGTGTATTATCGTAGGAACTTCGCTTTTCAAATGTTACGCTCTGTCAACAAATAACCAGGCTACCAAACGCTTACAAACGAACGACCCGGCAGCGGCTACATTCCATTTCATAACAAACACGGTAGCCATGCTATGTTAACGTCACCCATCATTCCTGCTGCATTACGCCTGCGCTGGTGGGGTGCGGTTGCGGCGTTTTTGGCGGTTTACCTGGTCGCTTTTCACCTGGTGCGACTGGCTTGGATGCCCATGGTCGCACTACAGTGGAGCATTTTTTCAACACTGGGCCTCCTGTATATATTGGCCTGGGTGTGGCATCACCTGCATTACAACTACCGCGTGGGGCAGGGCCGTGTGCTTGGTACGTTAGGGATCGGCAGCACGGTGACGCTGGCACGGGGGTGCCTGTATGGGCTCCTGGCCGGGTTTGTGCTGGCGCCAAAGCCCGAGGGCCCGCTGCTTAGTTGGCTGCCCGGAGGGCTTTTTCTGGTCGCTGCCTTAACTGACTATATTGACGGGTACCTGGCCAGGCGTGCCAACCACGCCACCCGGTTGGGTAAGCTCCTGGACCTGGAAGTGGACTCTTTTGGCGTGCTCGTCGCCACGATCCTACTCGTACAGTACGGCCAACTCCCGGCTTGGTACCTCATTGCCGGATCAGCGCACTATCTGTTTCATTACCAATTGCTGTGGCGGAAGCGGCGTGGCCTGCCCGTGCACGATCTCACCGACTGGCCGCTTCGGCGCTACATCGGTGGCTTCCACGTTGGCTTCCTTTGTGTGCTGCTGTTTCCAGTTTTTGAGCCACCGCTCACGACCTTCGCAGCGGTTGTCTTTATACTCCCGTTCGCCTTCAGTTTCGGCTCAGACTGGCTGCGATCCACGGGCCGCGCCCACGTCTTGCGCTTGGGCGCCACAGCGCATCGCCTGGCTGGATGGGGCGCCAGCCTTGGTCGGCTTACCCTGCGCCTCGTTGGCCCGGTCGCGCTCACGATTGTTGTGATGCACCTTGCACCCGAGGAAACGCTGCTTCAGGGGGCCGCAATGTGTATAGCACTTCTTCTGCTCATGGGCATCGCCGCTCGTCTTCTCGGCTTGCTGGTGCTGGGGGTAGGGGCCGTCTACGGACTGAGCGTTGGCCTCACGGTATGGTCTGGCGTGACAGTCGCAACAGGAATTTACCTATTCCTTTTTGACCTGGATCAGGTCTTCTCACCGGCCGCCATACGAGATCGTGTATTGCACGCAATAGACCTGTAACAAGGGGGCAAAGCAGTTGCCCAAGGCGGGGCTGAGAGGTACCCTGTAATACCTGGTTTGGTTGACTAAATCCAGGCCTTTGTTTTTGCTCATGATGCATGCCGTTCTCTATCTATGCCGCACCCTTCCGTAACCCGCATCACGTCGGCACGAATACCGACCGTTGTAGGTGAATTTGACCTGTACTATTACGACAATTCATTAGACGAGAAAGAGCACCTTGCCCTCGTCCTGGGTGATGTAGAAACACCGGACGAGGTCTTGGTCCGCGTGCACTCCGAGTGCTTCACCGGCGACGTTATTGGCTCGCTTCGGTGCGACTGTGGCGAGCAACTCAACCGCTCGATGCGACTGATTGCGGAGCAAGGAGCTGGGGTTGTCCTTTATCTGCGACAGGAGGGGCGTGGCATCGGGCTGGAGCACAAACTGGAGGCTTACAATCTGCAAGATCAGGGGTACGACACGGTTGAGGCTAACCTTGAACTGGGCCACGGGGCCGACGAGCGCGATTACACCGTGGGCGCACTAATGCTTACCGATCTTGGCGTTGACACCGTACAGCTGTTGACGAACAACCCCGCCAAAATCGAGCACCTCGAGGCCCTTGGCGTCCGCGTGAGCGAGCGCATCCCTCTAAATCCCCACATTAATGTAGAAAACGAAGGCTATCTGCAAACCAAGGTACAGCGCATGCGCCACTTGCTGAACCTGAACGGACCCAAGGGGCGATTTGCGAATGGGCATTCGGATTCAACAAACGCATTCGATGAACGGGTGCAGGCACACTTCGAGCGCACCGGGCTTCCGTACGTGACGCTTAGCTACGCGCAAACCCTTGACGGCTCCATCGCCGCTGCGCCCGGGCAGCACACCTGCATTAGCGGGAACGCCTCTGCTCGCTTCACCCATCAGCTGCGCGCTCAGCACGACGCGATTCTGGTAGGAATTAACACTGTACTATCCGACGATCCCCGCCTCACCGTTCGGCATGTCGAAGGGACTCATCCACGGCCCATCATCCTCGACACGCACCTTCGCTTTCCCCATGATGCTACGCTACTCAGTGGTTCAGGACCGAAGCCGCTGATCGCTACCGGGCCTGACGTACCTGAAACGAGGCGGGCAGCACTTGAGGCCGAAGGCGCTGAGGTAGTCGACTGCGGTGACGCGAGCGGGAAGCGCATCGACCTGCCGCGCCTACTTGAAGTCCTGAGCGCGCACGGTATTCGAAGCCTTATGGTTGAAGGCGGGAGCACGGTAATCACCAGTTTCTTGGTGGACCGCTGCGTCGACCACGTCGCGCTGACTATTTCACCACAGTTCATGGGGGGACTGCATGCCGTTGCTGCTCCTGGTGCTCCTTCCGGTGATGGCGCCCCATCCGGCCGCCCGGCTCATGCGCTGCCCCGCCTCGAAAACCGACGGCAGCGTTGGCTCGGTGATGATCTTATCCTACGTGGAGACCCCGTGTGGGAGGCCTCAGCGTAACTATGCGCCGAACCATAATCTTTGAAGGGCCCCAGCAGGTCCGTGTGATCGAACGTGAACGGCCGGTCCCTTCCCCAGATCAGTTGCTTGTGGAAGCGACCTGCTCCGCCATCAGTGCCGGAACCGAAGGCCTGCTGTATCGCGGCGAGATGCCCCGGTCTATGATGCAGGACGCCACGCTGACGGCGCTGCAGGAGGGAGGCGGGTATCCGATGCCGTACGGCTATGCGACGGTAGGACGCGTGATTGCGGTGGGGGCCCAGGTCGATAGTGCCTGGAAAAACCGGCCGGTCTTCGCATTCCATCCGCATGACAGCCACTTCACTACAACGCCCGCGCAGGTGCTCGCGCTCCCGGAATCGCTGGCCCCGGAAGATGCGGTGTTTATCCCTAATATGGAGACGGCCGTGACGCTAACGCTTGACGCCCATCCCCGCGTGGGAGAGCACGTAGCTGTTACGGGGGCCGGAATCGTTGGGCTTTTGACGCTTGGATTACTGTCGCGCTTTCCACTGGCCAGCCTGCTGTCCGTCGAGCCGCAGGAACACCGGCAGGCGCAGGCCACGGCGTGGGGCGCTGATGCGAGTGTGGGCCCCGCTGAAGCACCTTCGTGGATCGGAGAATATCAGGACGAGGGCGCTGACCTGCTCCTTGAGGTGTCCGGCGCTCCCGAGGCACTCAATGACAGCCTATCCTTCCTGCGGCATGAAGGGCGGTTGATTGTGGGCTCGTGGTACGGAACGAAATCGCCCACCCTCGACCTCGGGCTCGACTTTCATCGCAAGCGCCTCACGCTAACGAGCAGCCAAGTCAGCACCTTGCCCTCAGCCCTCAAAGGTCGCTGGACGAAGGACCGGCGCCTACAGCAGGCACGCCACTGGGTAGAAATCCTGCGCCCCTCCTCACTCATCAGCCAGCGCATGCCCATCGAAAAAGCGGCATCTGCCTACGAGCGCCTGGCCGACGCTGACGTATTACAAATTGTGTTTACCTATTAACTTGCTGAATCTCTCTGCTATGTATGAACTGATGGTCACGCGCGATTTTGTCGCGCAGCATTTCCTCACCGTCCCAAATTGCGGACCTGAAAACGAATGGCATTCGCACCATTTTCGGGTGGAGGTCCACCTGCGCGCACCCGAGTTGAATGAACACGGCTATCTGGTGGACATCGATGACGTGAAAGCCGCCTTGGATGGCCAGGTAGCGCGCTTCCGCGACACCACATTGAACGACCACGACGCCTTTGCTGGCCTTAATCCCAGTGTGGAGCACTTCGCCCGTATTTTCTTGGAGGGTGTGACGGCTACGATGGATACCGCACACCTGGATACAATAACCATCAGGATCTGGGAAGACGACGAGGCCTGGGCATCGTATGAGAAGATATGCGCATAGGCCTGATCATTTACGGCGCCCTTCAGCAGCAGACCGGAGGCTACCTGTATGACCGAAAACTGGTGGAGGCCTTACAGCACGATGGTCACGCGGTCCGGCTGTTCTCGCTACCTCATGGGTCGTATCCGGCTCATCTGGCAGATAATCTACGGCTGACGTTTGCGCGTCGCGTAGCTGCGGCTGATCTCGATTTGCTCCTGCAGGATGAGCTCAATCACCCGTCGTTATTCCTGCTGAATCGTCTGCTTCGCCGTATATGCCAGTGTCCGATCGTTTCCATCGTCCACCATCTGCGAAGCAGCGAGCCCCATCCCGATCTCGCGCAGGTGCTGTACCGCCCGGTTGAGCGCCAGTATCTTGAGTCTGTAGACGGATTTATATTCAATAGCCATGCTACGAAAGACGCTGTTTACAACCTTGCGCCTTCGGTTCGCAGTGCTTCCTATACGGTCGCGTGGCCCGGGCGCCCGAAGGTCTACGACGAACGACCGGCACCGACCGGAAGCAGCAGCACCGATCGGGTCGTTTTACTGTTCGTAGGCTCCATTATCGAACGCAAAGGGCTCCGCGAACTTGCCTACGCATTACACGACGTCCCACCCGACCAATGGTCACTCCATGTAGCGGGCGATGATACCGTAGATCCGAGCTACGCCAGCACATGTAAACACATGCTCCGCAAGACGCAGGGAGACGTGCACTGGCACGGTTTTGTGAATGACGTTGAACTCCAACGCCTGTACCGGGAGGCTGACGTGCTCGCTGTACCGTCCTTTCATGAAGGTTTTGGGATCGTATATCTCGAAGCCATGGGGTATGGGTTGCCGGTCATTGCTGCTCGAAGTGGAGGAGCCTCGGACTTTGTGCGGAATGAGCAAAATGGCTTTCTCGTAGATCCAGAAGCGCCGGCGGCTATTGCGCGCCGGATTAAGCAGCTTTTGCAGCCGTCCACACGAACAAGAATGTGTAAGACTGCGATAGCGTCATATAAGACCCATCCGTCGTGGAATGATAGCATGCGTAAAGCCGCTAAAAGTATATATACGTATATAAATACCTGAACCTTGGAACCAACATTAGATTACGTTCGCTACCTCCGCTCAAAGGAAATGCTCGACAAGCGCTCTGTCAGTAGCCATGTATTTAGCACGTTTAAGGAGCGTTTATCTGATTGTGCAGAAGCGCGACAAAATATTCAGATACTTGACGTTGGGGCGGGGCTTGGTTCGTCATTCAAGCGGATCTACGATCTGGGAATAGGTAGTCGTATAGACTACACTGTTGTTGACATTGAAGATTTGCACGTCGCCACAGCGCGGACGGAGATCAGACGCTGGTTAAGTGAACGTGGACACGTGATACGGGATAAAAGTCCGCGACACATTGTGGCTACGGATGTTGGACGCGAGGTTAACTGTCAGTTTGTGACCGCCGATGCACTGAGGTTTGCAGCAGAGTCGTCCGACGCGTTCGATGTGCTGGTCGGACAGGCATTTCTCGATATAATACCCCTCAAAACGGGGCTTAAAGCGCTATTTAAGGCGCTACGGCCAGGAGGTGTATTTTACTTCCCAATCAATTTTGATGGCATTAGTGCTTTGCTGCCCGTTGAAGATAAAGCCCGTGATACCCTCGTCGAAGACATCTTTCACCAGTCCATGGACGAACGGAATGACGGGCGCACCGGCGGAAGCCAGACAGGCCGGCAGTTATTGAATATCTTGCCATTGGTAGGTGCGCGCATCGATGCAGTCGGTGCATCGGACTGGATTGTACGCCCATTGCCAGGGTCAGATAAATATTCGCACGACGAGAAATACTTCCTTGGCTGTATTCTTAAATTTATGCACAACGAGCTGATGAATTCAAAACGCATATCATCGGAATCGCGTGCAGAGTGGTTTCAACAGCGATGTGAACAGCTTGAGCTGGCTCAGCTAAAGTATATCGCACACCAACTTGATTATACGGGGCGATTTGTAGGTGAATAAATCTGCATGCCGCTCGTAGAGCAGGCCACGTGGTAACAATGGATCCGGCCAGGTTCTCCAGTGCGCTTAACAGCCGTCCCCGTTTGCATATTTACTCAACGTTTGATAAGTATTATTACCAAAGGTTGAAAATCAGTATATTTTTCCGTTTTACCAACTACATCGAACCCGTACAATGGCTATAGAACGTAGATCATCAGATGCGCTCAGTGGCCCCATCCAAGACCGGAATCTGATTGATCTGTATCTGAAGCGCTATGACAGCGCGCAAACCCGACGGGCCTACCGAAACGACCTCGAAGACTTTTTTGGCACACCACGTGTCAAGCTG
>LKNB01000042.1 GCA_001564055.1 Rhodothermaceae bacterium Tc-Br11_B2g6_7 | reverse complement strand
CGCCGATTGCTGCTCCTTGCGGGCACCGCGGAGGAAGCCTTCGAGCGCTGTCTCAGGCTCCTACGCGAGCCTCAGCGAGTTTTGTCGGGTACATAGGGATGGACTTCAGAGCCTTAAGGTCGCAGGCCTGATGGATGCGCGAACCAATCTCCGTCTTCATACGGCCCCACAGAGACTCCACCCACGGATTGCCACGGGCGCCTCGCTCGGAGAAGCTCACGCGCATCCCTTCGGTCATTACCACCTCTCTAAGTCACGCGTAGCTGGTTTAGACGCCATCCCGATCGCTGTGCAGTATCATTCCCTGAAGTTCTTTGCTTAGACGACTCATGCGCCTTCGCACGTGCCTGAGACACGTTCCGGCTGGCCTACTGTTTGCGCTCCGAATGACTGATCAGCTAAGAGCGACGCAGCTGACCACGTCAAGAATCGCTATCAGGTACGCCTTCTATCGATCCTCCCTATAGCAAAGCTCCGCAAAGTCTGTGGCGAACACCTCAAGGATTGCGCTCTCCCGCTCACAGCTCTGGCGCATTGTCAAAAAGGCCGCCCGGCGCGCCGGCGCCCCCGCGGGCGTCTCGCCGCATTGGTTTCGGCACGCCCACGCCTCCCACGCGCTCGACCGCGGCGCCCCGGCCCACCTCGTGCAGCAGACGCTCGGCCACCAGAGTCTGGCTACCACCAGCCGCTACGCCCACGCGCGGCCGGATGACTCCTCCGGGCAGTATCTGGGGATGTAGAAATCGCACTCAATTCTGCCGACTAAACGAATAAGCCTGTCAGTCCATTGCGTTGTGCCTCTATGGTCGGCCCGGTGGTGGAGGTAGCTCACCCAACCCTTGGCCCAGAACTGGTATCGTGAGTGGGCTTTGTTCGTTGTTCGCGTTATGTGTGATCTCAACGTTAGCCTCTACTTCACCCTCGTCCTCCGGTGCGAAGCGCACGGTCACCTCGCGGGTAGCGCCCGCGTCGAGTGAGAAAATTCCCCCGCCGCTCACGATGGTAAAGGCCGCACTGCCAGTCAGAGTCACCTCGCCGAAAAGCGCTCCGTCACCCGTATTGCGGATCTCCGCCGTCTGATCGGCACTCTCACCGGCATCGACCTCACCGAAATCAATGCTGGAGACGTTCACGCTAATCTCTGGTACCTGACCTTCCCCAACGACGGGTATTGTGAGTGGACTCCCCTCGTTATCCGCGTTATGTGTGATCTCGAGAGTGGCCTCCACCTCACCTTCGTCCTCGGGCTCGAAGCGCACGGTCACGCTGCGGGTATCGCCTTCGCCGAGCGAGTAGCTTCCCCCGCCACTCACGACGGTAAAGGCCGTGCTGCCGCTGAGGCTCACCTCACCAGCGAGCGTCCCATCCCCCGTATTACGGATTTCGATGGTCTGGTCGGCGCTCTCGCCGACATCAACGCTGCCAAAGTCCAGGCTGAAGACATCCACACTAATCTCTGGCATCTGGATCTTTCCTTCCCCGACAGCCAGCACGGAGACAGGGCTTGCTTCGTTGTCAGCGTTATGTGTGATCTCCAGGGTAGCCTCTGCCTCGCCCTCCTCCTCCGGTGAGAAGCGCACAGTTACGTTGCGGGTATCGGCCTCGCCGAGCGAGTAGCTTCCCCCGCCGCTCACAACCGTAAAGGCCGCGCTACCGCTGAGGCCCACCTCGCCGGAGAGCGTGCCGTCGCCTGTGTTGCGGATCTCCACTGTTTGCTCAGCGCTCTCACCGACATCGACCGTACCGAAGTTCAGACTGGGCACGTCCACACTAATTTCTGGCATTTCGATTTGCCCTTCACCGACGGCCGGTACAGAAAAGGGGCTTGCTTCGTTGTCGGCGTTATGTGTGATCTCCAGGGTAGCCTCTACTTCGCCCTCCTCCTCCGGTGCGAAGCGCACGGTTACGTTGCGGGTATCGGCCTCGCCAAGGGAGTAGCTTCCCCCGCCGCTCACAACCGTAAAGGCCGCGCTACCGCTGAGGCTCACCTCGCCGGAGAGCGTCCCGTCGCCTGTGTTGCGGATCTCCGCCGTCTGCTCAGCGCTCTCTCCTATCCCTACGGCGTCGAAGTCAAGGCTGGACACGTCCACCCTGATACGCGGCTCAGCCTCTTCGGCCGGCGGCGGTTCAGAAACCGGATCATCATCACCGCAGGCCATGACCGATGCGGAGATGAGGCAGGCGAGAAACAGAGTAAATACGGGTTTCAGTCGATACATGGACATTGAAGTAAAGCTTAGAGGGGGAAGCGGAGGCCTGAGAGGGTGGCGGGAGGGCGGCATAATTACCGCACCCGGGTGATGCGTCCAGTGTGCTGCCTGCCATCGGGGCCGATGAGCCGCACGAGATAGACCCCTGAGGCGGCCACACCGCTTGCCGCACGGCCGTCCCACCGCAGCTCATGTACGCCTGCGCTTAGTTCGCCGCTGTGCAGGAGGCCCACCTGCTGCCCGAGCACGTTGAAGAGTCCCACCCGCACGTCCATGGCTTCCGGCACGGCGACTTCGATGGTCACCTCGCCGCGGGACGGATTCGGGTAGATTGGCCCGAGCGCGAGCGCTTTCGGACGCTGCGCCGCACGGTCGATGAAGGCCTGATCACCAATTATGAGCTGTAACGGGAGTATACCGTCCCAGTCGTCGCTCGCCCCTATCAGGTCGCCCTCCTCAATGCTGATGCGGAGCGGCTCCTCTGCGCTGTAGGCGCCGAGGTCGTGCCTGGCGCCGGTGGCACTGTTCACCAGCACGATCGCATTCCCCTCAAAGGCGGTGAGGTCGTCGGCGTAGAGATAGGCCGCCTCGCCTCGCCTTCTGCAATGCCTGACAGTTCCACATCAAAGGCCAGGCCTTCCTCGGAGGCTGCTTTAAGCAAGCGGCCGAGCGGCGCGCCTATCGCGTCGGAGCGCGCCGACAGCTGCGCCGCAGCAAAGTGCGCGGGCGGCAGGCGGTGCATAATGGCATCGCCTGCCGTGTGACCAAGGGCAACGCGCGCAGCTTCCTGCAGCTTGTCGGTCTCCGCGCTCCGCGTCTCGGCGATAAGCTCAAGCTCCGCGCGTTCAGCCTGCGTAGCGGCGATCAGGTCGCCACTCTCCCCGTCGTCGCCGAAGGCCGGGTGCTGGAGCGTCAGTTCTTCCAGGCCGCCGTCGTTGAAGAGGTAGTAGGCCTCGCCGGTCCGGGCACTACCCAGGGTGTCGGCGCCCTGCCACCCGCCGTCCCACTGCCAGAGGGCTTCGGTAAGACCGCTGTTAGCCTCCAGGCTGAGCGTCGCGTCCCAGCCGACTGGCTGATCCAGCGGATTGGAGAAAATATTCCATCCCTCCTGGAGTGGCAGGGTGGTCATGCCGTCATCTGTGAGGTTTGCGGCATCTACGGTCTCGTCCACCGCCCATTCCTCGCGGCTTAAGAGCCAGAAACCGCGGCCGGGCGCGAAACGAAAAGCCTCGGTGCCGTCATACTCGTCGAGGTAGGCTTCGGAGCTCTCGCCCTCGACCGCCTCGGCGCCCGTCTCACGAAAGGCCCGCCAGGTACTGCCGGGTTCGCCGGTGAGCGTCTCAGCCAGATCCACATCGATTTGCCCAGGCAAACCCACCAGGCGGTAGCTGGTCTCGCTCGTCGGATCGCCGAAGGAAATGGTGGGGGTAGCGCTGAGGGCGTTCACATCCGCTACAAAGTCGAGCGTAGTCGTGCCCCCTTCTTCTGTCTCGGCCGTCACTTCAATAATCGCTTCGCCGACGGCGTTAGGCGTAACGCTGAGCGTCGAGCCGCTTACGGTAGCTGTCGCAACACTCGGCCGGGAAGAGGAAGCAGTGAACGTGAGCGGTCCGCTGCTGGTGGCAGGCGGCTCCACAAACTGCGTAAGGTCCCATGTTTCTGCTGCAGCACCGGCCACAAGGTCGATGTCGGCTAACTCCTGCGCAATAACGGGATCCGCCGGCGACGCTTGCGCGGCAAGTCCGACTTCAACCAGATCTGGGTCGTTGCCCGCATTATGGCTAATGACCGCCGTACCTTCAAAACTCCCGGCCTCCTCCGGGGCGAAGGTCACCTCAACCTCCTGCGTCTCGCCCGGCGCCAGGCTAAAGGCGCCCGCTTCTCCTTCCAACGCAAATGGGCCCGCATTTTCGCTTAAGTCGACACTACCTTCCAGTGGCGCCGTACCGGTATTCTCAATGGTAAGAACCTCAGTGGAGGATTCGCCTGCGACTAAGTCGCCAAAGTCAATCGCTTCTGGGTTCACAGCAATAGCTGGCAATTGGAGAAGCCCGGCGTCATTGATTGTCCAGTCGTAGGTATCAATAATTAACTGCCGAGCCTCTGCAGCCGCTTCGGTGTACCGAATGCCTTGCGCACTTAGCGTGACCCCTGACTGCAAATTTAATATCGACCAGCCCGTAAGTAAGGCGTCGTAATTGAACGTGGAGAGACCGGAATTCCTTAGCATGTCGCTCATGTTTGTGACGCTGGAAACGTCCCATCCTCCAATGTCCTGATTGAACGAAGAGGCAAAACGGAACATGCTCCTCATACCTTGAACACTGGAGACATCCCACCCCCCGATATCCTGGTTAAAAGATTCGGCACGAGCGAACATGCTCCCCATATCTTGGACACTGGAGACGTCCCACCCCCCGATATCCTGGTTAAAAGATTCGGCACGAACGAACATTCGCCACATGCTTGTGACACTGGAGACGTCCCATCCACCAATATCCTGATTAAAGGAGACGGCCGAATGGAACATACTGCTCATACCTTGAACACTGGAGACATCCCACCCCCCGATGTCCTGGTTAAACGAGGAGGCAGCAAAGAACATGGTTTCCATTGTGATGACACTGGAGACATCCCACCCGCCGATATACTGATTGAAGGACGCTGCAACGCTGAACATACTTTGCATATCGGTGACATTGGAGACGTCCCAGTCCCCGATGTCCTGGTTGAAAAATTCAGCTCCATCGAACATTTGCCTCATGCTTGTGACGTTGGAGACATCCCAAGAGCTGATGTCGCCATTGAAAAACTTATCTCCTCTAAACAAGAAAGACATCCCACTAATGCCACTGGTGCAAGTGGTAGCGGCATTGCTTGTGGTAATCTGGTCACGAGTACGCTTCGTATAAACCGTCCCCTCCACCTCCCCGCTATCACCCACCTCAGCATCCGGGCACATCACCGTAACCCCGTTTTCCGCCAGGAAAAAGTCCGGGTTATCCTGCGCTTGCGCAGGTGTAGTGCCCAGCAGAGCGACTATGAAGAGGAGGCCGCTCGCAAGTAGGCCGCAAAACGCAAGCTGCAGCGCACTCATTTTTACCCCAGAGCACAAAAGCGAGGTGAGGGTACTGGTGTGTAGCGTTCCTTTATCAGTGCGCATAAACTGGGGTGTAGGATGGAGTTTTTTGTCAGCGTGGTGGAGTCGCAACCCCGTACATCTCCTTTCTGCAAACGCCTTTAACAGGTGTAAAATGACATCTTGTTTTACCCACCGAGGAAGCCGCGCTGCCCCTTGTTGCTTATTCTGTAATGGTAGAAGCTTCGTTACTTGCGCCCGGTACGGCGCCAGCATATCAGGGCGGTAAAAGAGACCAAGCAGCAGGGTCAGCAGAAGAAAGCGGTGCGAATGATGTATAGGAGGAGGACAGAAAATAGCTCTAAAGAGCAGGTGCCAGGGCAAGGGCGCGCTGTATAGTATGGCTGATCGGCGACACGGAGAAGAGGCGAACCAATGACTTCAGCCAGGCCAGCTCCTATCCTCCACTCGAACCGCTTGTGGTATACCTGCACACGCGTTGCTTCAGTGAACAGTAACGCATATCGGGATAATATGCTACAGCTTTAAGCTTATGTTGGTAAAAAGCGCCAACTTCTCACATAGACCGCTCCTCACCCCAACCATTTCCGGCGCCTCGTCAAAAAAGCGCCTGCTGTCCCCGCCCACCTCGTACAGCAGACGCTTGGCCATCAGAGCCTGGCCACCACCAGTCGCTACGCGCACGCCCGGCCGGATGACTCCTCCGGGCGGTATCTCGGGAGGCCACGGTGCCAACTGCGCTCCTGCGACCTGCTTACCGTGACCCACGGCGCAGACGTGCAGCGTAGGCGCCGTCGATCTTGTGGCGGTGGGGCAGCGACGCAAAGTCACCCGCCTCGGTTTTCAGTTCGTCCGGCACGCGGTCCCCTACCGGCTCTCGGGCCCAGCCACGGTGCCGCTCCAGAAAGGCCGCCACCCGCTCCTCATTTTCCTCCGGCTCAATGGTGCAGGTGCTGTACACCACCACGCCGCCCGGCCGCACCATGGTAGCGGCCGCATTCAGCAGTTCATCCTGCAACGTAGTGAGATCGTCCAGGTCGTCGCTGGTGCGCTGCCAGCGCAGATCGGCGCGCTTGCTGAGGACGCCGAGGCCCGTGCAGGGCGCATCCACGAGCACGCGGTCGGCGACGGGCTTGGCGTCGGTGCTGGACAGCAGGCGCGCGTCCATCTTTTCCGTCTGGATGATGCGCGCGCCCTGCGCCCGGGCGTTTTGGTCGACAAGCTGCAGCCGCCCGCGGTGGTTATCATACGCGTAGATAAACCCGCGATTGTTCATGAGGGCGGCAGCGTAGAGAGTTTTGCCCCCCGGCGCGGCGCAGAGATCAGCGATCGTCTCCCCTGGCCGTGGGTCCAGCACGCGCACGACCAGGCCCGCGGCTTCGTCCTGCACGGCCAGCGCCCCCCCATCGAGCACACCAGCGCGAATGATCGGTTGGAGCTGCTCCACCCGGATGTAGTCGTCCAGGTACAGCCCGGGCTCGTAGGTCGCCTCCGCCTGCTCCAGCTTTTCCTTCCACGAGGGCTGCCGGCGGCGCAGGGCATTGATCCGCAGGCTGTAGGTGGGCCGTTGGTTATTCCAGAGCAGCAACTCCTGCGTCTCCTCTTCGCCGTACCGCGCCAGCCAGCGCCGCACCATCCAGGTAGGGTGCGAGTGCAAAATGGCCAGATCCTCCGCGAAGTCACCGGTATCCGGCGCGGGCAGATCGTCCTTGTCGCGCACCATCGCACGGAGGACGGCATTGGTGAGCCCCCCGGCCCCGGCGCGTACTTCCCGCTTGGCGAGCTCTACCGCTTCATGGACGGTAGCATGGACGGGCGTCGACAGAAACAACAAATCGTACGCGCCAATCCGCAGCACCTGCTGGAGCTCCGGCTCCATGTCGTGGTAGTCGCCATCGTAGTAGGTCGCCAGCAGGAAGTCGAGCCAGCGCTTCCACCGCGTGATGCCGGCAACGTAGTCCTTGGCCTGCCGCACCTCGCGGGCGTCCGCATCGTCGTCGGCCAGGCGCCCTACGTAGGCGTCGTCGGCCTCCAACCGCAACAGGTGGCGATGCGCGATGCGCCGGGCGCTTACCGCGCTACGGGAAGAAGACGATGCCATGGACCAAGGGGGGCTGATGCCAAAAATGAGGGAGCGATGCCCTGTACGCCCCTACCATGCGGACGTTCACCGTGCGCCTCCAACGGCCCTTAGCGGGAGGCCCCTACCTCTCGGAGCGGATCCGGAGGCTCTATGTGGCCTGCCGGGTGCGCTGAGGCATGTCCGTCCGGCTCCAGGTGGGCGGTAACGACGACGGCCTCCCCCGGGAACTGCTCGATGACCTGCTGCTCCACGTAATGCGATCGGTCGTGTGCTTCCTCCAGGGACAGCTCCCGGGGAAACTGCAGGTGGTATTCAATAAACCGCCGGTCGTCGATGCGGCGGTGCCGGACTTGGTGGTAATCTGACACCAGATCGGCGTCCACCGCCGTGTCCAACGTGTCGAGCAACTGCAGGGTGGCTTCTTCCTCGGCCCGCTCCATCAACCCCTCTGTGGCCCGCGCTATGAGCTGCCCCCCGGTCCACAGGATGTTAAGCGCCACCAGCATGGCCACCAGCGGGTCCAGCCACACCACGTCAGTCAACCAAACCAGGCCCACCCCCACCAGCACCCCGAGACTCGTCCACATATCGGTGAGGATGTGGTGGCCGTTGGACGTCAGGATGAGGCTGTTCGTGCGCTTTCCGACGCGCAGCAGAAATAAGCCCAGCGCCCCATTCAGCAATGCCAGCACGCCCACAATCAACAGGCCCACGCCCAACCGCTGCAACTCGGGCCCGAGGATTAAGGCCCGGATGGCGGAGTACAGAATGAACAGGGCCGCCCCAATGATGAGGGCGCCCTCCACGGCGGAGGCAAAATAGGCTACCTTTCCATGCCCATACGGATGATCGGGGTCCGCCGGACGCGTGGCGTACCACAGGCTAAAGGCGACAAACGCGGTGGCGATCACGTGCACCCCCGACTCAGCCGCATCCGAGAAGATGGCGGCGCTTCCCGTCAGGCCAAAGGCTGCGAACTTCCCGACAAACATGAGCGCCGAAAAGAGCAGGCTAAGCCCAATGGCCACGGCCCGGGCGTCGTGCCCCCAGATCGTATCGCCTGCTGAACGGGTCATAGCACTCAATGTATGATGCTTTTATGAAGAACGCATGTCTTACGATGGTCGCAGCGCAGCAGTTCGGCCGGCAGCGGCCGATTGGGGAGTTTGCGTGAGCTTTCGCAGTTTAGCCAAACCCAACTTCGGCCGTAGGGCTTGTATCGTTCAGGTTTTGCTGATGGCAGGTTGGCCTCCGCTTTTCTCGACCCCGGCGCGACTCAACGCCTGCAGGGTCCGGTGTGACGCGGCGGAGGGGCGCCCCGTGAGCGGTCCGCTTTACCTTTCCGATGGCTTTTGTAGATTGGCACCGCATCCAGGCGAAAGGTCCGTACTCCTCGCCCACTCACAACCCCTGCTGCTCAGTCAGTTGCGTTTATGATTTCTTCCCTGCTCCCCCGGCTCGAACACGTCGGCATTGCCGTGGCCGATCCCGGTCCTGTTCGCACCCTGTACCGCCGCCTGCTCGGCACGCTGCCATACAAGGTCGAGGAAGTACAGGACCAGGGCGTGGCTACCCATTTCATCGCGGCCGGGGCGGCCAAGCTGGAGCTGCTGGAGGCCCTGCACGAGGACTCTCCGATCGCGCGCCACATCGCCAAGCGGGGCGAAGGGCTGCATCACCTGGCGTTTGAGGTGGACAATCTGACGACGCACATGGCGCGGCTGCAGGAGGCCGGGTTTCGGCTGCTGCAGGACGAGCCGCAACCCGGCGCCGATGGCAAACGCATCGTCTTTCTGCATCCGAAGGACACCCACGGCGTGCTCGTGGAGTTCTGCGAAAGCCAGCCGGTCCTCCCCACCCCCACGATGGTCGCCACGCCGGACGGGGCGCTCGCTGTGTACTCCTGGGGCAGCGCCGACCGCCCTCCACTTGTGCTCCTCCACGGCGCGGCCGGCAGTACGCGGACGGAGACGGCCGTCCTGGCACGCGCCCTGGCGCCGCACTTCCACATCGCAGCGCTTGATTTTTCCGGGCACGGGGCCTCCGACGTTTTTGCCGGCGCCCCCCTCACCGCTGACCTCTTCGTGGCCAACGTCCAAGCCGTACTGGCGTCTTTTGGCTGGTCGGCAGCGCACGTCTTTGGGTTTTCGATGGGCGGCTACATCGCGGCCGAGCTTGCCCGGCGGCACCCCGCACAGGTGAGTCGGCTGGCCGTCCACGCCTCTAACGCGTTCTGGGATGAGGCCCTTGTGGCCGAGATGAACGCCCGCTTGCAACCGGACGCCCTCCCATCGCACGTGCAGGCGCAACTGGAGCATATTCACCGCGACTGGCGCCTGCTCTTCGACCGCATGCGCACGTTTGTAGCCGGGCTCCCGGACCTGCCCGATGTACCCGGCCGCCTACAGTCCATTCAGCAGCCGACCCTCATCACGGCCGCTGACCAAGATGACCTCTTCCCGCTACAGTCGGCCCTTGACTTGCACGCGCACGTGCCCCATAGCCGCCTGGGGGTGCTGCCCGGGACGCGGCATGGCATCGCCCGCGTATCGGTGCCCGCGCTGGCCGAGCTGCTTCACGCGCACTTTCTGCCCAAGGCCTCACGATCCTCCGGGTAAGCCCTGCCAACGCACGGCGCGTTTGTATCCCGGACGCATGGTTCGTAGGTTCTGCCTGGTTCGTCATGTTGTCTTCACACCTCGCCTTTCGTATCGCCCATGGCTCAGCCCGATACCTCTACCGAACAGCAGTCCCCAACCGCGGGGGATGCCCCGTCCAGTTGGTCGGAGAAATTCCTCAGCTACATCGAGCGGGGCGGGAATGCCCTTCCCGAGCCCGTCACGCTCTTCTTTATTTTCATCGCCATTACCATGGTGGTGTCGCTCATTGTGAGCCTGTTTGGCGTCTCCGTCACGCATCCGCGGACGGATGAGGTCATCATGGTGGAGAGCCTGTTCTCGGGCGACAACATTCAGCGGCTGTTTACCGACATGGCGGATACGTTCGCTGACTTTCCCCCGCTGGGCCTGGTGCTGGTGGTGATGCTGGGCATTGGGGTGGCGGATAAGTCCGGGTTTATCGGGGCTGCGCTCGGGTCGTTTATGCGGTCGGTACCCAACGCGCTACTGACGATGGCCATCGTGTTCACGGGCATCATGTCCAACCTCGCCGTGGATGCCGGCTATGTGGTCGTGATCCCGCTGGGCGCGCTGCTTTTTTACGGTGCCGGCCGGCATCCGCTGGCCGGCCTCGCCGCGGCCTTTGCGGGCGTATCAGCAGGCTTTAGCGCCAACCTCTCGGTCTCAGCGCTGGATGTTCTGCTGGCGTCCTTTACCGAGCCGGCGGCCCATGTGATTGACCCGACCTACGCGGTCACTGCGCTGGCCAACTACTACCTGATCGTGGCCCTCGTGCCGGTCTTTGTGATTGCCGGATGGCTCGTGACGGATTACGTGGTGGAGCCCTACCTGGGCACGTATGAGCCACCGGAAGACTTTGAGGAAGACACCTCCATTTCTGAGCCCACAGCAGACGAGCGGCGCGGCCTCTGGTGGGGGACGGTGGCGTTTCTGGCGGGCATCGTGGGCGCGGCCCTGCTCATCATCCCCGAGAACGGCGCCCTCCGCGGCCCCGACGGCGGGTTCGAACCTGCGTTCAATGCCATCGTGGGCCTCATGGTCGTGATTTTCTTTCTGCCCGGGCTTGTCTATGGGCTGGTGACGAAGAAGATCAAGCGCGATAAAGACGTGACGGATATGATGTCAGAGACCATGTCGGACCTGGGCGTTTATATCGTGCTGGCATTCGCCGCCGCGCACTTCGTGGCCATGTTTAGCTGGTCGAACCTCGACATGGTGGTCGCCATCACCGGCGCTGAGTTTCTGGAATGGCTGAACCTCAGCGGCATCCCGCTTATCGTGGCGTTCATCTTTGTCTCTGCTTTTATCAACCTGTTCGTGGGGAGCGCCTCAGCCAAATGGGCCATCATGGGGCCCACCTTTGTGCCCATGCTGATGCTGCTTGGCTATTCCCCTGAACTGACGCAGGCGGCTTATCGCATCGGCGACTCGTTCACCAACATCCTGACCCCGCTACTGCCGTATTTCCCCCTGATTATTGTGTTTGCCCAGCGTTATGATCGGAAGGCTGGCATTGGGAGCATCATCGCCATCATGTTACCCTTCTCCATTGTCTTCGGCATTGTGAGCACGTTGACCCTCGTAGTGTGGATTTTCTTCGGGATTCCCCTTGGGCCCGACGCCCCACTCGAATTCATCGCGCCGTAAACCACGCCCCTGGCGGCGTAGCGGCTGCCCCCCTACAGCTTCCACGGTGGGGCCTCTTTATTGAGGAAGGCCCGGATGCCCGCCTGGCAGTCGTCGGTGCCGCGGGCGAAGGCGTTGGCCTGCGCGGCCGTACGCAAGCCCTCGTCGAGCCCGGCGCCACTGACCTGGGCGATGATGCGTTTGGTAAGCGCGAGGGCGCTCCCGCTCGTTTGCGTGGCCAGATGTGTTGCCAGCGTGTCCACCGCAGTGTCCAGCTCATCAGCCGGTACAGCCTGGGTGAGGAGGTCCATAGCAGCTCCCTCGGCCGCGGTGTACAGCTTTCCGCCGAGCAGCACCTCCCGGGCCCGCGTCTCGCCCATCTTGCGCAGGATGAACACCGCCACGATGGCCGGCACGAACCCAATCTGCACTTCCGTGAACCCGACTTTCGCTTTCTCTGCCGCGATAGCGTAATCACACACAGCGGCCAGTCCGCATCCTCCCGCAATGGCGTGCCCATTCACTTTTGCAATAACGGGTTTAGGGTGGAGGTATAGCATCTGAAAGAGCTCCGCGAGGTGGTCGGAGTCGTCCAGGTTCTCCTGCGGCGAGGCAGATTGCAGGGCTTGCAACGCGGCAAGGTCGGCCCCGGCGGAAAAGACAGAGCCCGCTCCCGTCAGCACAATAACGCGCGCAGCGTCGTCCGATGCCAGCCGGCGAAGCGTCGCTTTAAGCTCCGCCACAAGGGCGAAGTTGAGGGCGTTGCGTTTGTCGGGGCGGTTGAGGGTAAGCGTGACAACCGCCCGCTGGCGGTTAATGGTGAGTACATCGGCCATACGATAAAAACAAATTGCGAGAGGGAAGTAACGAACGACGCTTTCTGTCGGCTGCTACGTGCCAGAGCCTGGCTGGTCCTGAACATAAAACCGGTACAGCGGCCACAGCTCAGCGATGTGGTCCAGGACACGCTGGACAAGATGTGGCCCATCAGACACGACGACCTCCGCGGGAATGCGTGTGCGCAGCCACACGCCGTCGGCGGACGCGAGGGCCTCGGGAATGGCAGCCAGCGGTTGGTCGAAGGTATGGGCTTTTCGCTGCGCGCCCGATCCGCGATAGAACCGAAACGTCCACCGGTTATCGCTGAGGCGGTCGTTCAGGAGGTCGAGGAAACGCTCAGGCTGCTGCGCGATAGCGGCCTGCACCTGCGCCAGCACCTCGGTGCCATACGATCCGGCGTACAGCCCGATCTTGAGACCGTCCGGCCCCAGGCTGTGCGAAAGCTGCACATCCGTGAGCCGCCGATAGCCTGGGCGGTAAAACGCCATCCACCGGTTGTCGTGGCAGCCGCCAGCGCCAAAGTCGTTTTTCAGCAGGCGACTGAAGACATTTTTTTCGGTTTCCAGGGCCAAGCGGCTCGGTAGCACCCAGTTCACCACCAGGTCGTTTCGGTAGTGCTTGAAGGGCGTCTTGATGTGGGCCTGGATACCGGGCTTGTCTTTACGATACTGATCGATGTGCGGATGCGCGCGGAGCCGCTGCAGGATGGCAAACGCTTCTTCCGGAAAGCCCTGAAAAGAAAGATCCAGCGGCTCGCGCACCGTCATGTTCTCCCATGGTCGGGCTCCAGGGGCAACACGCGTCGGGTCAGGTGGCAACATAGTAGCATCGGATACGCACGGCAGGCAGAGACGGCCCCTTCAGCAGGCCGCGCGATGGGGACGGCGCTGCCGCTCTGTGGGTTTCAAGCAGCATGCGTGAGGACGCGGCGCGCACGAAGCGACATCGGCGCTCTCCCCCGCTACACCACATCAACGATGATCCCCTGCTCCTCCAGCGCCTCCACAATCGGCGCTTTGACGGCGGCGTCCGTGATCACGCGGTGGATGGCGTCGACCGTGCAAATGCGCCGAAAGCTACGCTGTCCAAATTTACTGGAGTCCGTAACAATGATAATGCGCTGTGCCGAGTTGATCATGGAACGGTTCAGCCGAGCTTCCGCCGCGTTCGCTGTGGTCAGGCCGTAGTCAATCTCAAACCCGTCGACCCCCAGAAAAAGTTTGTCGCAGGCATACTCCTCAATCATTTCCTCTGCATAGGGGCCGACAACCGATTTGGAGCTGGGCCGCACAGTACCGCCCAGCATCAGCGTCTCCACGCCCCGCAGGTGCGCAATCTCCAGCGCCACGTTCATAGCGCTGGTGATGACCGTAAGTTCAGGCGCTTCGGGCAGGTGCCGCGCGACCTGCGTCATGGTTGTGCCCGACCCCAGGATAATATAGTCGCGTTCTGCCACGAGCTGCGCTGCTGCCTGACCGATACGGCTCTTTTCCTCGGCGTACAGCGTCACCTTTTCATTCAGCGGCCGATCCAAAACATACGGATTGCGGAGGTTTGCCCCCCCGTGCGTACGATACAGCAGATTGCGTTTCTCAAGCTTTTCCAGATCCTTTCGGATTGTAACTTCCGAGACGCCCAGCCGCTCACTCAGATCAGAAACCGTAACATAGCCGTGCTCCTGCAAGCGCTTGAGAATGATGACATGCCGTTCGGCTGGTCCCTGCGTGGAGTCGGACATGAGAGGCTAATGGTATACGCAATGGATATCGGTAAAGCCAAAAGATATTATTTTTCGCGCAAACAGGCAAGATGGAAGCGCTTCTGTGAAGTTTATGTAACCGACTGAGGTAGACGCGGCGTAGGCCGGTGAGAGGAATTCTTTTATTCGCAGCCCCTTGACAAAAGCGCTTCCGGTTTGTATGTTACCCTAAGGTTAAACGAAAGAGAACGAAAGTAAACGTTACTCCTCTCACATGAACGCCTTGGAGGCTTCCATGGAATACATTCTCGCACTCGATCAGGGTACGACCAGCTCCCGCGCCATCATCTTCAACAAAGATGGTCTAATCGAGACCATTGCGCAGAACGAGTTTAAACAGCATTATCCACAGCCCGGGTGGGTAGAGCACGACCCCAAAGAAATTTGGTCGACGCAAGCCGGTGTGGCCACGGAAGCGCTGAGCAAAGTGGGCGTTAAGTCCGACAAGATCGCAGGGATCGGCATCACGAACCAGCGCGAGACCACCGTGGTGTGGGACCGCGAGACCGGTGAGCCGGTCTACAATGCTATTGTCTGGCAGGATCGCCGCACCGCTGGCTTCTGCGACAAGCTGAAAGCCGATGGCCATGTGGATCTATTCCAGGAGAAGACCGGGCTCGTTATCGACTCCTACTTCTCCGGCACGAAGGTCCGCTGGATTTTGGAGAACGTGGACGGGGCTCGGGAGCGCGCTGAACGTGGCGAGCTCGCCTTCGGTACCGTGGACAGCTGGCTTATGTGGAAGCTGTCTGGCGGTGAGCTGCACGTGACCGACGTGACCAATGCCTCCCGTACGTTGATGTACAACATTCGCGAGCAGCGATGGGATGATGAGCTGCTTGACATTCTGGACGTTCCGAAGTCCATGATGCCCGAGGTGCGCTCCTCCAGTGAAGTCTACGGCCATACCTCTGGCGACATCTTCAGCACCCCGGTCCCACTGGCAGGTATCGCAGGCGACCAGCAGAGCGCGCTCTTTGGGCAGGTCTGCACCCAGCCAGGTATGGGCAAAAACACGTATGGTACCGGCGCCTTCATGCTGATGAATACGGGCGAAACGCCGGTCAAGTCCGAAAACGACCTCCTGACCACCATCGCTTGGAAGCTGGGTGATGAGCCCACGCAATATGCGCTTGAAGGGAGCATCTTCATCGCCGGTGCTGTAGTGCAGTGGCTCCGCGACGGCATGCGCATGATTCGCTCTTCGGAAGACGTCGAGTATCTCGCCAACAAGGTTGACCGCACCGATGGGGTGTACCTCGTACCGGCCTTTGTGGGCCTCGGCGCCCCGCACTGGGATCAGTACGCCCGGGGCACGATCGTTGGCATCACGCGCGGCACCACGGAAGCCCACATCGCCCGGGCCGCCCTCGAAAGCATCGCCATGCAGTCGGTAGACGTGATCCGGGCGCAAGAGCGCGACTCTGGCATCGAACTAAAAGAGCTGCGCGTCGACGGTGGCGCCACGGCCAACAACCTCCTCATGCAGATGCAAGCCGACCTGCTCGGCGTGCCGGTCATCCGCCCGCAAGTATCGGAGACCACCGCCCTGGGCGCCGCTTACCTCGCCGGACTCGCGGTTGGGTACTTCGAGAGCGTGGACGAAATTGCGCAACAGTGGAAGGTCGACAAGCGCTTCGAGCCGGAAATGGACCGCGACGAAGCAGCACGCAAGATGCGGCAATGGAACCGCGCGCTGGAGCGGGCCAAGGGCTGGGAGCTCACCGATAAGGAAAAAGCAGCGGCTGATGCTTAATCGCCCCGCCGCGAACGACACCGCCAGCTATGTACCATACGCCACCCATTGTTATGCAACGAGATGCTGGAATCGACACACTGAAGGCCCACGAAGGACCGTGGGATTTTATCGTCATCGGCGGCGGCGCCACAGGACTGGGCGTCGCCATCGAGGCGGCTTCGCGAGGGTATGAAACGCTGCTCTTGGAGCAGCATGACTTTGCGAAGGCTACCTCAAGCCGCTCCACCAAGCTGGTGCACGGCGGTGTCCGCTACCTGCAGCAAGGGAACGTCTCCCTGGTGCTCGAAGCACTCAAGGAGCGGGGCCTGATGCAGAAGAACGCGCCGCATCTCGTGCATAACCTGGCGTTTGTGGTGCCCAACTACGACTGGTGGGAAGGGCCGTTTTACGGCATTGGCATGAAGGTCTACGATATGTTGGCCGGACGCCAAAATTTCGGGCGCTCAAAGCATCTGAACCTGCAGGAAACGAAGAAGCACCTTCCCACGATCGAGCCAAAAGGGCTGCGCGGTGGTGTCATCTACTATGATGGTCAGTTCGACGACGCTCGGCTGGCCGTGAACATGGCGCAGACCTTTGTTGAGCAAGGCGGCGTGGCCATCAACTATATGAAGGTCACTGGGCTACTTAAGGCCCGCCACAACTATGTAAATGGAGTCGTTGCCGAGTGCCAGGAAACGGGCGAAACGATGGAGTTAGGGGCCCGGGCGGTCATCAACGCGACGGGCATCTTCACCGATAGCATCCGCAAGATGGATGACCCTAACGCGAAGAATACCCTCCGCCCATCACAAGGTACACATATCGTGCTGCCCCGAGAATTCCTCCCGGGCGATACGGCTATTATGGTGCCGAAGACGGATGATGGACGCGTCCTGTTCGCTATACCGTGGAATGATGTAGTGGTTGTGGGCACCACCGATGAGGAAGTTGACGGCCCCTCCATGGAACCCGTGCCGATGAAAGATGAACTCGACTTCTTGATTACGCACGCCGCTCGCTACCTGGTGAAGGACCCCACGCCCGACGATGTATTGAGCGTGTTCGCCGGCATCCGCCCCCTGGTTACCAACCCCGCCCACGATAGCGGCAACGGCGATACGTCGGAGATCTCGCGGGAGCACGTCCTGCACATCTCCAACAACGGGCTGGTGACCATCTCCGGCGGTAAGTGGACCACCTACCGCAAGATGGCGGAAGACACGATCGACCAGGCCGCTACCCTGGCCAACCTGGACGAGAAGCCGTCGGTGACGGCCAACCTCCACATCCACGGGTGGCATGAGCATCCCGAGAAGTTTGGGTCACTCGCCCAGTACGGCTCAGATGCACCCGCCTTGGAGGGCCTCATTCGGGAGAACCCCGAACTCGACGAGCAGCTGGACGAGCGCCTCCCGATGCGCGCCGTGCAGGTCATCTGGGGGACCCGGCATGAGATGGCACGCACCGTAGAGGACATCCTCTCGCGCCGTACGCGCTCCCTGTTATTGAACGCGCAGGCCAGCATCGACGTCGCCCCGCGGGTGGCCGAACTGATGGCCGAGGAACTGGGGCAAGACGAAGACTGGCAACGGCAGCAGGTCGAAGACTATACCGCGCTGGCAGAACAGTACCTCATGCCTGTCCACGTGTAAACCTAAGCCTGGCGCTCCCCGCGCAACGCACACACCCTCATACCGAATGCCCGCGCTTGTTGGCGCTCATGGGCATTCCCTACTCTCCAACTACCTCCTACCTCCTATGAGTCGTTCCCTACCAAAACTCTACCGGCGCTTTGCCTACACCTTGGTGGTGCTGGTAGCGCTTTCCCTCTCTATCCAGCACGCCAATGCCCAGCTGGTCTCGTATGAATCGGACGACGGCTGGAATTTGGGCGTGACGGGTGCGATCCCCGTGTTTTTCAACCTGTCTAACCACGATGACTTTCGAGCCGACGGGAATGACCAGTTTTCCACGCGTGTCATGTCTGGCTTTAACCCAGGAAACGTCACCTTTACCGTGACCGCACCTGAGCAGAACGGCGTGACGGTTTCCGGTGTCTTCCAGATCAACCATCACCTGCAAGGCGCCAGCATTCAGAATGACGGCCTGTTCGAAGGCCGTGTCGCGGATATTATTGTGGCAGGCGACTTTGGCTCCCTTAACATTGGTAAAGGCCTCGGTGTCTTCCAAAGCATCTCCATTGCGGATGCCGGTAGTGGCATGGGCGTAGGGCGCTTTGCCGGCCCTGATGCCGCTGACGCCACGCTCGGCCGCATTGGTGCAGGCTACACGTACGCCAACTTCAATCCCCGTGTCATCTACAATACGCCGGATCTCGGGGGCTTTGGCCTCTCCATTGGGCTCATCAACCCTGAGAAGCCTGGAGGTGGCAATGTCAATCGCATTACTGATATCGAAACACCCGCTCCACGCTTCGAAGCGCAGGCCGACTATACCTTCGGCTTTGACGCAGGCTCGCTGCGCCTCTGGGCCGGTGGCCTGTACCAGTACGTGGATGTGGTCAGTGAAAACTTTAGCTACGACATTACCGGCTGGGACGTGGGTGCCCGCCTGAACGCTGCTGGCTTTGGGCTGACGGGCTCCTACTCGGAAACGAGCGGCATTGGCTCCGACGGCCTCATCGGTCTTGGCCTGGATAGCCCCAGTGGTCTGGCGCAGGCTGACATGGACGGCCAGCAGTGGTACGTGGAAGGCACGTATGACTTTGGCGGCTTCATTGTTGGTGCCAGCTATGGCGAAGGCATTCAGGATGGCGTGACCAACCCCTTTGGCACGTTCTCGCGCAACACCAATCAGCTCATTATGGGCTTTACGCGACTGACGGTGACAGACAACCTGACGTTTATGGCGGAGGTGCAGGACTTCTCTTCGCAGGCGCAGGCTGACTATAACGCCTTCATCCTTGGGGCGCAGCTTACCTTCTAAAGCTCCTGCGTACGCGATGCCGTCATACGCCTCCACCCACCGGTCGGCGCCTGCGGGTGGAGGTGGCATCACCCGTTGGACGTACGTCCGTGGCGTCTCCTCTATGTACTGAAGCGCTGCACCGCAGTACCAGCCTTATACGGCCGGCCGTGTGCATTACCTCCCCCTACTGACCTTCTCATTAGCTCCCCGTCCTCATGGAAGCACTGTTCGAAATCAACTGGTTATATATGCTCCTGGCCGCGTTTGCCGGAGGGGCCTTTGGTGCCGCCATCGGCGCGTTACCAGCGTTCTGCTTCACCGGCATCATGGTTGTGGTGGGTGAAGGCTCTGCCCTTGCCGGGGGTGCCGGCACCATCACCGGCGACGTTGCCTTCGGCCCCGTGTTTGGTCCGCACATCTCGTTTGCTGGTGGTGCCGCTGCCGCCGCCTACGCTGCCAAAAAGGGCTACATGGACACAGGCAATGGCTATCACGAAGCCAAGAACATTGCCTACGCTTTCGGTACCAAGGTAGACGTGCTTGTGGTCGGTGGGCTGTTCGGTATTCTCGGGCTCGTCATCCAGCAAGGCTCGATCGTAACGGGTGTACCGTGGGACCACATTGCGTTCACTGTGGTGGTTTCTGCTATCCTGCACCGGGTCTTCCTCGGATACAGTGTAATTGGTAAGGTCCACGGCAGTGGGGTCTTCGACATGACCCCGTTTGAGCAGGACACAAAGAAGCCGGATGGCGGTGGCGCTGTCTCGGACCAGGTCAAAGAGATCACAGATCGCCCCGCGACCGAACCCTGGTTGCCCCATCAGTACACTTGGGGATCCGTGGCCTTTCTCGGCCTCTTTGTGGGCGTCCTGGGTGCCTTCATTGCGATCCAAACCGAGAGCGCGTTTCTCGCCTTTGGCATTAGTGCCGCCAGCCTGCTCTTCCTGAACCTCGGCGTTGAGAAGATTCCGGTGACGCACCACATCACGCTCCCCGCCAGTACTGCGGCCCTTGCAGTGATGGCTACGGGTGATGGCGGTGCACTCATCGCTGGAGTCGGCGAATCAGCTGCCCTCATAGTTGGCGCCGTCTTTGGCTCCATCTGTGCGCTGTTCGGTGAAGCCTTCCAGCGTGTCTTCTACGCCCACGGCGATACCCACGTGGATCCGCCGGCTGCGGCCATTACCTTCGGTATTCTGCTCGTTGGCCTGCTGTACCTCGCCGGTATCTTTGGCGGTGCCAGCTGGGTCGTTGGTGGCTAACGCCCGCTGAACCTCTCATTTGAATGCTACCGTGTGGGGAAGGCGCTTGGCGTCTTCCCCACGCGTACATAACACCCCTTTCTACTCCTTAACTGGCTCCCTTGCAGATCCATGAAAAAACTAATCAATGCTCCAGATGACGTCGTAACCGAAGCGCTTCACGGCATGGCTGCCGCTCACCCGGACCTGCTAACGGTGCATTTTGACCCGACCTACGTCATTCGCGCCGATGGCGTGCCGGATGGTAAGGTTGCGCTGCTCTCCGGCGGCGGTAGTGGCCACGAGCCGATGCACAACGGCTTTGTAGGCCAGGGTATGCTGGATGGCGCCTGTCCGGGCGAGGTCTTCACCAGCCCCACACCTGACCAGATGCAAGCCGCTACGGAAGCCCTTGATGCCGGTGCCGGCGTGCTACACATCGTCAAGAACTACACAGGCGATGTGATGAACTTTGAGATGGCCGCGGAGCTGGCGGAGGCCAGTGAGGTGGAAGTGCAGAGCGTGGTCGTGAACGACGACGTGGCCGTGGAGGATAGCACCTACACGGCGGGCCGTCGCGGCGTCGGCGGCACCGTCCTCATTGAAAAGATCTGCGGCGCAGCTGCCGACAGGGGCCACACGCTGGACGAGGTCGCGGATCTGGCCCGTCGCTGCAACGCCGAGGTCCGTAGCATGGGCATGGCGCTCACCTCCTGCACGGTTCCTACCGCCGGTGAACCCACGTTTGACCTCGGCGAGGACGAAATGGAGATCGGCATCGGCATCCACGGCGAGCCCGGACGGCAGCGGATGGCCGTTGAGCCGGCTGACCAGGTGGTTGAGCGCCTGATGGAGCCCATCCTGTCGGATCTGCCCTTCAAGGATGGCGATGACGTGCTACTTTTTGTGAACAGCATGGGTGGCACGCCACTGATCGAGGTGTATCTCGCGTACCGCAAGGCTCAGGAGATCGCCGAGCAGCACGGCCTCCGCGTGGTCCGTAACCTCGTCGGGCCGTACATTACCAGCCTGGAGATGGCCGGCCTGTCCATCACGATGCTGCGCATGGACGACGACCTCGTCGATCTGTGGGACGCTCCCGTGCATACGCCGGCCCTGCGCTGGGGCGTGTAGCGGAGCCCGATAGCCGCATGACTGCCAGACTCCTCGGCCCTTTCATTCATCAACCCTTCCTTTTATGCCAGTCACCGCTGCTGACCTTCGCGCCTGGATCCGTGCCTTTGCGGCCCAGGTAGCAGAGGAACGTGCGTACCTCACCAAGCTGGACTCTGCCATTGGCGATGGCGACCACGGCCAAAACCTGAACCGGGGCCTCTCCCACGCCGCTGAGGGCCTCGATAATGGCAACGACGACCTGCCTGCGACCATGAAATCGGTAGCCATGGCCATGATTTCGAAGACGGGGGGCGCCAGTGGCCCGCTCTACGGCACCTTTTTTATGGATGCCGGAAAGGCGGTGGGCGAGCGTCCATCGTTAGACGTAGCAGGCGTTGCGGAGCTCTTTCGGGCCGGGTTGTCAGGCGTGCAGCGGCGGGGCAAAGCAGAGCCGGGCGATAAGACCATGGTCGATGCCCTCCTGCCCGCCGTGGAGGCGCTGGAGACCGCCGCTGAGAACGGCGAGGCGTTGCCCACGGCCCTGCGCAATGCCAAGGCCGCCGCAGAAGAAGGCATGAAAGCCACGACGCCGCTGCAAGCCCGCAAGGGCCGGGCGAGTTACCTCGGGGAGCGGAGCAAGGGGCATCAGGACCCCGGCGCGACATCGTCGTACTATCTCGTAGCCGCGGCAGCCGACACCTTCGGTAGCAGCGCCTGAGCGACACCGCAGGGTTTCATCACGCACGTTTTCATCACCAAGGAGCGTATGTATGGTCGGCATTGTCTTGGTATCCCACAGCCGTCCCCTGGCTGACGCGTTAGTCCCGCTCATCCGAGAGATGGCCTCCGAGGAGGTCCGTATCGCCGTAGCAGCGGGCATCGATGCGGACGACGGCTTCGGGACTGATGCGATGGCTATACTGGAAGCCATCCAGGAGGCTGATTCTGGCGACGGGGTGCTCGTACTGGGTGACGTGGGCAGTGCGCTCCTCAGCACTGATATGGCGCTGGAGTTTCTAACAGCCGAGGAACGGCAGCGGACATGCCTCTCTGCGGCACCGTTCGTTGAAGGCGCCCTCTCGGCAGCCGTCCAGGCCAGCATGGGAAGCCCGCTTGGCGTTGTGTTAGCGGAAGCAGAAAAAGCACTGCAGCAAAAACAGCAGCACGTAGCATCGGGCACGGACGCCTCCCCTGTGCCTCCGGCAGCACAGGGACAAGAAGCGATATCCTCTGAGGCGCATACCACCGAAGCCACGCTCCGCAATCCGCATGGCCTGCACGCCCGGCCCGCAGCAAAGCTCGTACGGATGGCTGGGACATTCGACACGGTTCTCACGGTTGAGAACGTGACCGATGGGCGCGGTCCGGTATCGGCACGCAGCCTGTCCGCCGTTTCCACACTCGGTGCAGGTGAAGGTGACACCGTGCGCCTGGCTGCCGAAGGTCCGGAGGCGCAGGATGCACTCGACGCGCTCTCTGCCCTCATCAATGAAGGCTTTGGCGAGCTCGAAGCGGACGCGGGGGGCGCACCGACGTCGGCACCTCTTGCGCCCGACCCATCAGAGACGGAAGCGGCGAACCTGGGGCCTGGCGAATTTGCTGGCCTCGCCATACAGCCTGGGACTGCCGTAGGGCCGGCCCTGCCCGTTGACGAGGCGCTGCCTGACATTCCCGTGGCACCCGTTGAGCCCCCCGAAGACGCATGGAATAGACTTCAAGAGGCCCTACAGAAATCCACTGACGCGATATCTCAAGAAGCAAGCAACGCAGCCGAGGCGGTGGCCGGCATCCTTGATGCACAGTCGCTGCTGCTGGAGGACCCGGCCCTGCGTGACGCTGCCTACCGGCGCATTCACGAGGACGAGGTGCACCCGGCACGCGCGTGGATGGACGCGGTGACCGCCCTTGCCGATCAGTACGCTGCAGCCGGCAACGCGTACCTGCGTGAGCGCGCGGCCGACGTACGGGACGTGGGGCGCCGCGTGCTTCTACAGCTCCTTGGCGAACGCGACGGCGGAGCACTCTCCTTCCATGCACCTGCCATCCTCATCACCAAGGAGCTACCCCCCTCCCTTGCGGCCACGCTCGACGTGGAGCAGGTCCTCGGGGTCATCTGTGCCGAGGGCAGCCCCACTGCGCACAATGCCATCTTGCTTCGGGGGCATGGCATTCCCACCGTGTTTGGCGTGGGTGCGCACATCGCTGAGATCGACGAGGGCACGACGGTTGGCCTTGACGGCGGTAAGGGCCGGGTGTGGATTGACCCATCCGAATCAGTGATTGAGCGCCTTACTGCCGCGCGGGCCTCGGCCCGGGAGCGCGCCATGGCGGCGCGGGAGCATGCCCATGAGGAAGCCCGCACAACCGATGGCACGCGCATCTTTGTGGAGGCCAATGTTACGCAACCGGCAGAAGCAGAGGAAGCCGCCCGTCAGGGAGCCGACGGGGTTGGGCTGCTGCGCACGGAGTTTCTGTTCGACCAGACCGATACGCCGCCCAGCGAATTGACGCAGGTGGAGTCGCTCACCGCCGTCGCCGAGGCCCTCGGCGACCGGCCGCTCACCATCCGCGTACTGGACGCCGGAGGCGACAAACCCCTTCCCTACCTGACCTTCCCTGCTGAGCGCAACCCCTTCCTTGGCCTGCGCGGCATCCGGGTACTGCTTCAGCACGACGATCTTTTTCAGACACAGCTGCGTGCCATCCTCCGGGTTGGCGCACGCCATCAGGTCCGCCTGCTGCTGCCGATGGTGGCCACCACCGACGAGGTGACGGCCACCCGTGAGGCCATCGCGACTGCTCGGGCAACCCTCGAGGACGCCGGCCACGACGCAGCCGCGACCCTACCGGTAGGCATCATGGTGGAAACACCCGCCTCCGCCCTGCTGGTACCCCAGCTCATTGATACCGCTGACTTCTTTAGCATTGGCACCAACGACCTGACGCAGTATGCGATGGCTGCCGACCGCGAGCACACCGGGCTTGCGGCGCTTTCTGATGCACTGCATCCACCAGTGCTCCGCCTCATGCAACTCGTCACCGACGCTGCACCAGCCGGCACCGTCAGCATTTGCGGGGAAGCCGCGGCTGATCCGGTGGCAGTGCCGCTACTCATCGGGCTCGGGATCCATCGCTTGAGCATGCGGCCGTCCGCCATTCCGGAAACGAAGGCGCTCATCCGCACGCTCCCCCTCGCACAGACAACAGCGCTCGCCGAGGAGGCGGTGCGGGCCTCTTCAGCGAGCGCTGTGCGGTCACTGGTGCAATCATTTTTGGACGAGCAGCGCGGGTAGCCTCCCGCTACCGCCGTGCTACGCGACAGGCTCCTTCTTGAGGAAGCTTTCGGCCTTCTTCACCATGTCCTCCGAGCCGATAAATAGCGGCGTGCGCTGATGGAGCTTGTCAGGCACGATGTCCAGGATGCGCTGATGTCCATCGGTGGCTCGGCCACCCGCCTGCTCCACAATCATCGCCAGCGGGTTGGACTCATACATCAGGCGGAGCTTGCCCTCTTTGTTGTTCTTCGTTGCCGGGTACATGTAGATACCGCCCTTCAGGAGGTTGCGATGAAAGTCCGACACAAAGGAGCCAATGTAGCGCGTCTTGTACGGCCGCTTGCTCTCGTCGTCGTGGTGCTGTACCCAGCGAATGTATTCCTGGAGGCCTTCTTCAAAGGAATCGGTGTTGCCCTCGTTGATGGAATACACCTGCCCCTGCTTGGGTGTGGTGATGGACGGATGCGACAGCAGAAACTCCCCAACCGACGGATCCAGCGTAAAGCCGTTTACACCATTTCCGGTGGTGTACACCAGCATGGTGGAGGACCCGTACACCACATAGCCTGCCCCGATCTGCTCACTCCCCGGCTGGAGGGCGGCATCCAGGTCCGGTTCGCCATACTCCTCCGGGAGATAATAGATCGAGAAGATGGTGCCTACGGAGACGTTCACGTCGATGTTGGACGAGCCGTCCAGCGGATCCATCAGCACGATGTACTTGCCATCGGCACCGGTCTGCGTGGAGAGCGGAATAGCTTCGGCGTGCTCCTCGGAGCCGATGAGGCAGCATTCGCCGCCCCGCTTGAGGGCCCGTACAAACTCGGCGTGGGCCAGCGCATCCAGCTTCTGCTGGGTCTCGCCCTGCACATTGATCTCGCCGGTGGTGCCGAAGATGTCGACAAGCCCTGCACGACGGATGTCGCGGTTGACAATCTTGGCCGCGATGGAGACATCACGCAGTAACCGCGAGAACGCGCCCGTGGCCCCCGGCTCACGTTCCTGCTGGTCGATGATGAACTGCTCCAGCGTCATAATGTGACGCTCGTCAGGCATATACGCTTCTGTCATAGCGGTCGGAAGAAAAAACGGAAAGGAGAGGCGAAGGGGTCGGCGCGGCTTGCACGCTTAAACATAGCCAAAAATGTGCGTTCTTTGCCACTTTTTCTGCAGAAAATCAGGCTGCGTCTTGAGGTTGGTGTTTCCGCAGGGATAGCGCTTCCAGCTGCGCGCGCGTGTGCGAGGCTGCGGAAAATGGCCGGTCGGCGAGGTCCTCAATTAAGCGATGAAGATCCGCGGGCGTATCGACGTCGTACCATGGCGGCAGGATGGTAACCTGGGCCCCGGTGTGGTGGGCCCGCGCCAGGGTCTCGTCGAACACCTCCTCGTGGCTGTATGTCATCTCATGGAAGAGCTCCGGGAAGTAGTCGTTCATGCCCAGCAGGTAGTAACCGCCATCCGTGCTGGGCCCGAGGGTAACCGCCCGTGGCGTATCTAAGCGCTCGAAGGCCTGCGCGATGAAGGGTGTCGGCAGCGTGGGATGGTCTGTGCCGATGATGACGAGCCGCTCGTAGCCCGCCGCAAACGATTCCACAAACGCACGCGCCATACGCTTCCCAAGACCGGGGCCGTGCTGATAGTGCACCTCCGCGTTTGTGTGCTCCTGTGCCCATGCCTCTACCGTGGGTGCTGCATCACCCAAATAGAGCCGGACGTCCATCGGCAACGGCGCATATTGCAGGAGAGCATCTTTCAGGAAGGCCGCATACAGCGCAGCCGCTGCTTCCTCCGTAAGGGTCGGCGTCAGGCGTGTTTTGACGCGCCCTGGCTCAGGCGGCTTGGCGAAGACGACGAGGGCATCGGTGCTCATGAGCGGGCAGGGGTCGGGCGGCGGTGGCGGTGCATCCGGTCGATGGTCTGCGCGAGCACTTCAACGGCCCGGTCGACCTCGGAAGCGGTGGTGGAACGTCCCAGCGAGAAACGGACGGCGGCACTCCCCATGGCGCGGTCGCGGCCGATGGCGGTGAGGACATGGCTCGGCGCCAGCGCGCCACTCGTACAGGCGGAGCCGGCCGAGGCCTGGATGCCTTTCATATCGAGGTTCAAGAGCAGCATCTCGCCATCGACGGGCGCATCTCCCTGGGGCCGAAACGACACGTTGACCACGTGCGGCGCAATGCCAACTGTGCCCGCGCGCTGCGCCTCTACCGGCGTGTTGAAGGCGAACTGCGCAGGGTCGAGCGCGGACGCCAGCCCGTCGATGAGCCGGTCGCGGAGGACGGTGAGCCGATCGGCTGTAGCTGCTTGCGCTTCGCAGGCCAGCTTCAGCGCTTCCGTCAGCCCCACGATGCCAGGCACGTTTTCGGTTCCGCCCCGGCGGTCGCGCTCCTGCTTGCCGCCCCGCACGAAGGGGGCCAGCTCCACCCCACTGCGCACATAGAGCGCGCCTACGCCCTTCGGCCCGTAAAACTTATGGGCCGAAAGCGACAGCAGGTCGACACCGAGCGTGTCGACGTCAATCGGAAGCAGCCCCGCCGTCTGCACCGCATCGGTGTGAAATGGCACGTCATGGGCGCGGCACACGGCAGCCACCGCCTGTACGTCGGTAAGCGTGCCGATTTCATTGTTGGCGTGCATCAGCGACGCCAGCCCGGTGGTGGGGCGCAGCGCCTCCTCAACCTGGGCGGCTGTGACGGCTCCGGTGGGGGCCGGCGCAAGGATGCTGGTGGGATGCCCGGCAGCCGCGCGGTGCTCTGCGACGCGCAGGATCGCCTCGTGCTCAGCGGCTGAAGTGATCAGGTGGGGACGCGCGTCTGACAGAACCCCTCGTAGGGCGGTGTTGTCGGCTTCTGTCCCGCCGCTCGTAAACATAATCTCGCTTGGCTCTGCTCCGAGCAGGCCCGCTACTGTTTCCCGGCACGACTCCACTACATAGCGCGCCTTGCGGCCCCGCTGGTGAACCGACGACGGATTGCCAAACTGTGCTTTCATGTGCGGCAGCATCGCCTCGAGCACGCGCTCATCGAGCGGCGTGGTAGCGGCATGGTCCAAATATACAGCCATGGATGACATCGACTAATCGAGTAA
Source organism: Rhodothermaceae bacterium Tc-Br11_B2g6_7 (assembly GCA_001564055.1). Classification (GTDB taxonomy): domain Bacteria; phylum Bacteroidota; class Rhodothermia; order Rhodothermales; family Salinibacteraceae; genus Tc-Br11-B2g6-7. The sequence goes on along the minus strand of LKNB01000042.1, from coordinate 862 downwards.
ATATACGTGTGCACGTACCAGCACGGTGGGGGGAGGTTTTGATGGACGGGTATCCTTGAACCAACGTTGCTACGTACCGTTGATTCGCTGATTTCGATGTTCTGCCCACGCCCCGTCGTTCGCGCCCTTGTATGGATAAATTTGTGATTGAAGGCCAGCATCCGTTGCAGGGTGCCCTCCCGGTAGGTGGTTCGAAGAACACCGCCCTCCCCCTCATGGCGGCTGCGCTGTTGGCCGATGGCACCACCACACTCACCAACATCCCCACGCTACGCGACGTCACCACGTTCGCGCATGTGCTGCGCATCTCAGGCGCGGCGGTACGGCACAACCCCGACGCGCACACGCTTACCGTTGATGCGTCGCGCGTTGATTTTCCCGAGGCGCCCTATGCGCTCGTGAAAAAGATGCGGGCATCGTTTTACATGCTCGGAGCGCTGCTCGGGCGGTGTGGGGAAGCACGCGTGTCGCTGCCCGGCGGTTGCGCCTGGGGGCCGCGGCCCGTGGACCTCCACCTGAAAGGCATGGAAGCGTTCGGCGCACACATCGACCTGGAGGCCGGTTACGTCATCGCTAAGACGCCACGGGGCGGCCTGCCCGGCGGCACGTTTCGGATGGAGCCGTCCAGCGTCGGCGCTACCGTCAACCTGACGCTGGCCGCCTGCACCGCACGCGGGAGCTCGCGCATCGAGAACGCGGCTCGCGAGCCCGACGTGGTCGCCTTCTGCAAAACGCTGCAGCAGATGGGCGCGCGGATTGAGGGCATTGGCACCACCACCCTGGAGATTGAAGGCGTCGATCGTCTGCAGCCTGTTGACGTTGCTAACACACCCGACCGGATTGAACTCGGGACCTACATGAT
>LKNB01000041.1 GCA_001564055.1 Rhodothermaceae bacterium Tc-Br11_B2g6_7 | reverse complement strand
GCGCGAGAAGCTCCCGTCCTCATCTGCTTTCCTGCCACATCGGACGCAGCAGCAAACGCCACCGTTTAAACGAAGCGCCAAGCGCTCAGTCATACCCCAGCGCTCACACAAAACCTCTTCTCTCCCCCGGCGGGAGAGAACCAAAGAGAGGGGGGAATAGCCAACACCAAGCAACCAAATCCGGGCAAATCCCAACCTTTCGCCGAAACGCCACATGTAGACGACACCGCGCTTTCTGAAACCGCCCCCTCATCCTAACCTTCTCCCACCGGGGGAGAAGGAATTTTCCTCGTCGCGTCCGTCTAAGGCGCGGCGCCATCCCAGGCCGTCTCGGCTCAACGCCCCGCCAATAGCAGCACCTACACGAAGTACCCCTCCTCCCGGTACTTCTTCAGCTTGTTACGGATAGTCCGCGCACAGATGCCCAGCTGCTCGGCCGCCTGCTTCTGGTTGCTGTCCGTTTGCTCCAACGCCTGCAAAATGGCGTGCCGCTCAATCTCCTCCAGCGTCATCGCGCCATCGCCGGTAGACGAGGTGTAGGCTGGCGCTTGTCCCTCGGATGTTGCGCCCTCACTGAAGAAGTCGTTGATCACATCGTCCAGGGCGATCTCGCCGCGCTCAGCCGAGAGCACCACGCCGCGATGCACCATGTTCTCCAGCTGCCGCACGTTGCCGGGCCACGAGTACGACCGGAACCGCCGCATCAGGTCGCTGGCGATGTCCTTTTCCGGCAGGCCGTAGAGCGTCACATATTTCTCTACAAAGTGCTCGGCCAGCGCCGGGACGTCCGAGAGGCGGTTCCGCAGCGGCGGTACGGTAACGGGGAAGACTGCCAGCCGATGGTACAGGTCCTCGCGAAAGAGCCCCTCGTCAACGGCCGCCTGCAGGTCGCGATTGCTGGTTGCTACGATGCGTACGTCTACTTGCTTCGTCTCAGCGTCTCCTACCCGCTGGATCTCCTGCTCCTGCAGCACCCGCAGCAGCTTGGCCTGCACGTTGGGCGCCACCTCAGTAATCTCGTCGAGGAGCAGCGTGCCCTCATCGGCCCGCTCAAACGCACCGGTCATGTCTGCAATCGCCCCCGTGAACGCCCCTTTCCGATGGCCGAACAGGTGACTCTCCACGAGTTCGCTGGGTAAGTTGGCGCAGTTGAGCGCCACGTAGGGGCCCTCTGCGCGATCGCTCATGTCGTGGATGATACGGGAGAGGATCTCCTTTCCCGTGCCACTCTCGCCATGCACAAACACCGGCGCCCGGCTCTCCGCCACCCGTGGCAGCAGCGCCTTCAGCCGCTGGATGCTGTCGTGCTCCCCGATATAGCGCGCCGCCGCTGCCTCCTGACTGGCCTTGGACGCCCCCGACCGCGACGACGCCTTGGGTTTCGATGGGTCCGATGCAGACGTTGCTCCAGATGCAGGCGCAGGCGCCGCCTCTTCCGCCACCGGCGCGGCCAGCAGCTTCTTCACCCGGTCCACGAGCTCGGTGGTGCTAAACGGCTTCGGGATATAGTCGATGGCGCCATGCCGCATTGAGCGCACCGCATGCTGAATGCTCCCGTGCGCGGTAATCATGATCGCCCGCAGCTGCGGATGCACCTTCCGGATGTGAGCCAGCAGCTCCAGCCCATCCATGTGCGGCATCTTGAAATCCGTAATCACCAGATCAAAGGCTTCCGCATCCAGCTTCTCGATGGCGGTAGCCGCGTCTGAGCAGCAGGTGACATCAATTTGATGCCGGGCAAACAGCCGGGTGAGTACGTTGTGGAGCAAATGCTCGTCATCCACAAATAGCAGGTGCGGGTTCGGCGACGGCGTATCGGATGTAGACATAAAGGGTAAGGGGCGATCAACAGATGAGACGATGGGGGGCTTTTGCTCAGGCCTCTCCCTGCAGCGAGGTGGCCGCGGGAAGCGCTGCCGGTACGGCATCTGGCGTAGCCGGCACCGTAAGGGCAAAGGCGGTGCCTTCTTCGGGATCGGTGTAGGCCAGCCAGAGGTCGCCGCCGTGGGCCTGTACCACGCGCCGCGCCAGGGGCAACCCAACGCCCAGGTTTTGGGCTTTCGTGGTGTAGAAGGGCTGAAAGATTACCTCGGGTGGGTCCTCGTCGATGAGGCCCTCGTTCCACACCTCAAACTGCAGAGTATCGGCGCGGCGGGCCACGTCCAGCAAAACCGGAGCGGAGGCGTCCGTGGCATCCAGCGCATTCTGGAGGACCATCCACAGCGCCTGGCGCAATAGCAGCGGGTCGGCGTAGAGTTCGCCCGTGGCCGCTGCGGTGATGTACACGCGGTCGCCGGCTTCCTCGCCAATCATCGTGCGCACGTCATCGAGGAAGCGCCCGAGCGGAATAGGCTGCAACACGGGGTCTGTCCGCTGGCTGTAATGCTGCAGGTCCGCCAGGATACGCTCGATGTGGGCCGCCCCTTCAAAGATGCGCAGCGCCATGTCGCGCTGGTCAGGCGAATCGAGCGTGACGGTCAGCAGGTCGGCAAAGCCTTCAATGCTGGAAACAAAGCTCCGAAGGCGATGCGCCAAGATGCCCGAGAGGTTTTCGATGGCCTGCTCGTAGGCCGCTTGCGCTCCCGGGGAGAGCGCGGGGTCGGTGGTGGTCTCCGACGACGCGTGCGTGGATGTCATATACAAGGAAAGACTACAACACAGAGGAAACGGATGGTGGGGGCACACACGACGGTGGGCCGGCGCGGTGCAGTGGTCTCACAATGGCAAAACCGTTCCACTCTGGCAAACACAGCCGCCCGCAGGCACCCAGGGCCGCTGAACGCCTCTATTCGCCCCTGAGCCTTCCCTGAGCCCTGCGCTGCGTGAGGGGCTCGGGAGCAGTGTTTCGACGGCCCGGGAAAGAGTTTCCGGCGGCTTCCGTGGATCCCTTTCCGCTTGATGGCCACCCCATGACTTCATCCATTAGCGCATACGGCACAGGACTCGGCCTTCAGCGCCTCACGACACGTAAACGCCGGGTCCGAGCCGTTTGCCCTCACGTGGCACAGGGCTTGTTATGCGTTGGACCTGCCCATCATCTATGACCTCTTTACTGGAACCCCCGCATGGAGACGACCAAACTTGGGTTGCTGCGCAATGCGATGCAGGCGTACGAGCAGCGCATGCAGGCGACCAATACCAACATTGCCAACCTCGACACCCCCGGGTATCAGCGCAAGAGCGTCTCGTTTGAAGACGAGCTTCAGAACGTGCGCTACCAGGTGCCCTCCCTGCGTAACGTCACCGACGTGAAGGCGCGGATGCAGGTCGATGAGGACGCGCCCATCCTGGAGGATGAGATGATGGAGCTGGCCGACACGCAGATGCGCACGCAGTTGGCTACCCGGGCCCTCCGCGAGCACTTCGACCTGATGCGCACCGGCATTACCGGCCAGCCTTCTTAATCGCCCCGCGACCCTGACGCTCTCCTGACGCCCGCTCGTACGCTTTTATGATTACCGACAACCGACACTTTTCCGTCTTTCGCGTCACCGCCCGCGGCCTGGAGGCCCAGCGCCGTGCCCTGGGCGCCGCCACAGAAAACATGGCGAACGCACAGACCACGCGCACCGAAGATGGCGACCCCTACGCCATTAAGCGGGCCGTGCACGAGATGCCCGACGGCGGCCAGCACCAGCGCTTCGCCCGCCTCCTGAACGCCCGGCAAGGCGAGCTGCAGCGCGCCGATACGCGCCACATGGAGGGCCCGGCGCTCCGCCGCAAGCTGGCTGACCAAAACCTCGGACCGCTGACCGAGATCGAGGAGATTGAGGCTGAGCGCCTCGAATACGACCCCACCCACCCGCATGCAGACGAAGACGGCTACGTGCGCTATCCCGACGTCAACGTGGTGGAGGAGATGACGCGTATGATCTCGGCCAACCGCATTTACGAAGCCAACCTGACCGCGCTGGAAGCCGCAAAAGAAACCATCAAGCGCACCCTTGAGATGTAACCCGCAGGGCCCACCCCTTTTTGTTTTCACTTGTTTTGTTGACTCGGTAGCCCACCTCCATGACCAACGGAATCAACACCTCTCACGCTTCGCTGCAGGCCTACCGGCCACAGCAGACGCCCCAGGCCCGGCCCAGTGCCCCCGCTGACCGAACGACGCCGGCTGATGCCTCGCAGGATGTCAAGGCCGGCGACCTGGCAGCCCGCGCTGCGAACAACGGCCTCGCCACGGAGGAACAGCGCATGGTGGACCGCTACTTTCCCGAATCGCAGAAGCTCTCGCTTCGCCTCTACGGCCCCGACAGCAACGCCCGGGACGTAACACCCGACGCCCTCGGCAGTCGCCTCGATGTCCGCGGATAGCTTTAGCCCCCCACCGCTATGAATATCTCCCAGCTCCAGCGCGTCCAGCAGGCCATGCCCGGCCCCGAGCGGCAACTGCCTACGCCGCAGTTTGACGACCGCGACGACGCCCCCAGCTTCACCAAGACGCTCGCCAATGCCATCGACAGCGTAGATGGCGCACAAAAACTGGCCGACCAAAACATTGAGGCCTTTGTGGCAGGCGAAACCGAAGATTTACACGAGGTCATGATCAGCATGAACCAGGCAAAGCTGCACTTCCAGCTCATGACGGAAGTCCGCAACCGCTCGCTGGAGACGTATCAGGAGCTGATGCGCATGCAGGTCTAACCGCCCAACGCCCTGCCCTCCCGTCGTACCCGCCCTCCTCGCTGTAATCGTTCGCCCCGCCACCCCCACCCGCCATGAACTCTGCTTTTGAAAACACGCTGCAGTTTTTGCAGCGGCTGAGCATTGGGCAGCGGATTGCCCTCGGCACCGTCGTTGTCGGCGGCACGCTGATGCTGGTGCTGGTGGCGCAGTGGGCAAGCCAGCCCGACTACGGGTTGCTCTTCCGCAACCTCGACCCGGGCGACGCCAACCGTATCGTCGAGAACCTGCGGTCCGATAACATTGCCTTTCAGCTACGCGAGGACGGTACTGCCGTGTACGTTCCGCGCAGCCAGATGCACGAGCTGCGCCTCCGCTTTGCCGGCGAGGGGATGATCGCCCGCGGGCAGACGGGCTATGAGCTGTTTGACGACGGCACCATCGGGATGACGGACTTCATGCAGCGCCTGAATCGCAACCGCGCGCTGGAAGGGGAAATGGCGCGCACCATTGCCAACATCAGCCAGGTGGAGTCGGCCCGTGTACACCTCGTCATGCCAGAGCGAAGCGCCTTTCGGGAAGCACAGGCCAAGCCCACCGCCTCCGTTGTTGTGCAGCTGAGCAACGGCGGCGGCCTCTCCCGGGCCCAGATCAACGGCATCACAGCGCTTGTGGCCGGGGGCGTGGAGGGCATGAGCCGGGAGGACGTGACGGTGCTGGACACCCGCGGGAATATGCTCTCCAACCCCGATGCCGGTGACCAGGACGCCGCCCTCACCTCCAACCAGCTACGCCTCCAGCGCAGTGTGGAAGAGCACCTGACCGAAAAAGGACAGACGATGCTCGACCGCGTCGTCGGCCCCGGGAACGCCATTGTGCGCGTCTCCAGCCGGCTTGACTTCAGCCGGGAGGTCAGCGAGAGCGAGGCCATCGACCCGGAAACCTCCACCGTCATTAGCGAAGAACGCCTGGATGAAGAAGGAATGGGCGGCGACAACGCCAGCTCGCTCGTCCGCAACTACGACCTCTCCCGCACGCGCACGCGCTCCGAGCGTGCCCCCGGCGAGATTTCGAGACTCACCGTATCCGTCATCTTAAACCACCGGCCGGCGCAAATTCAGCAAGCCGACCTTGGCGAGGACGGCGAGGCGCCCGAGGCCACCCCGTTTGAGGCCGCGGAGCTGGAAGAGATTGAGGCCCTCATCAAAAACGCCGTCGGCTTTGATGACGCCCGTGGTGATGCCTTTACCATCCAGCAGACGCGCTTCGACACCAGCCTCGACGTGACCCTCAGCGAGCAGTTTCAGCAGCAGCAACGTAACGAACAAATCCAGCTATACCTCCGCTACGGCCTGATCCTCGTCGCCCTTCTGCTGGCCGTCTGGCTGATCCGCTCCGCCGCCATGCGCCTCACCGACCTGGACCAGCCGCTGCGCCTCAACACGCCACTCAACGAGCAGAAGAAGCTGGCCGAAGGCGATCCTTCCGGCGACGGCGCGGCCACCGATGCCCCGGCGCTGACTGACGGCGAACCCGAGGATGCCCTCTCCAACGAAGAGCTGCTGGACGATGTGTACAGCAATAAGCTCTCGCCCGAAGCCCGCAAACGCCTCAAGGCCAAGCACGTGATGTACGAAGAGATCAGAGAGCAAGTCAAGGAGCAGCCGGAGGAAACCGCCGACCTGATTCGCTCCTGGCTGAACGACGACATGCAACAGCGCCTCTCCGCATAGCTTCTGTGCTGCGCAGTCCCTCTCCCGATAACCCGCGGCAAGCCCATGCCCTCTACCGAAATCCCCGATAAACCGTTGCCCGGAGCTCAGCCCCTGACGGTCCACGACCTGACTGGCGCCCAGAAGTCCGCGGTCCTACTCATCTCGCTGGGCACAGAGATCTCCAGCAGCGTGCTCCGGGCGCTGGAGGATAAGGAGGTTGAGGAAATCTCTATCGCGATCGCTCAGATGCGCAACGTATCCAGCGAGATTGTAGAGAGTGTGCTCCTGGAATACCGTGACACCTCTATGGCCCGCGACTACGTGGCGCAAGGCGGCACCAACTTCGCCCGCGAGGTGCTGGAGGGCGCGCTCGGTGGGCGCCGCGCGGAGGAGATCATGATGAAGGTGGAAGCTGCCATGGAGGTCTCGGCCTTTCACCTGCTGCAGACCGTAGAAACAACCCAGCTTACCAACTTCCTCCAGAACGAACATCCGCAGACGGCGGCGCTCATCCTGGCTCACCTGAACCCCCGGAAAGCCGCCGATATCATCTCCAGTTTAGGCAACGACCGGCAGAATCAGATTATGTACCGCCTCGCGACGATGGGCAAGACCTCGCCCGAGCTCCTGCAAGATATTGAGGATGTGATCCGGCAGCAGATTGGCTCCGTGTTTGGCGCCGAGCTCAGCGCCACCGGCGGCATCGAGAAAGTTGCCGAGATCCTCAACAGCGTCAGCCGCACCTCCGAGCGCTCCATCATCGACGCGATCCGGGACCAGGACGGCGACCTGGCGACGGACATCAAGAACCTCATGTTCGTCTTCGACGACCTCGTGCAGGTATCCAACCAAGACCTGCAGACGCTCCTGCAAGAGGTGGAGCAGAAAGACCTCGCGCTGAGCCTCAAGGCCGCCCCCGAAGCCCTCAAGGAGAAGGTGTTCTCCAACGTATCGGATCGCGTGGCCGAGACGCTCCGCGAGGAGATCGACCTGATGGGGCCTGTTCGCGTCAGCGATGTGGACGAGGCGCAACGCCGCATCCTCGACATCGCGCAAGAGCTGGAGGAGCGCGAGGAGATCGTGCTCTCCGGGGCGGGCGAAGACCAGCTCATCTAACCGGATAGCTTCCACTGCCTGCGCCCCTCCCGTTCTCAATCTCGTTTCGTATGCCCCACACGTCTTCGGCTCCCCGCGTCATCAAGGCCCGCGACCAGGCGGCCCAGCACGCCCGTACCGTAGAGGCTACGCATGAGGACGTTACCCGCTCCCGGCGCATCCCTCGGGAGGCGACAGGCATGGACGGGGGGCCCGCCGAAGAGCCCCCGGCCATGTTGCCTGGGCGCGTGCTGGAGCGGGAGCGCACGGTGCTGCAGGCCGATCCATTTGAGATCCCCACCTTCGATGCCCTGCCCGAGCATCCCCTCCCCCCTCCATCGGAGCCTGAAGAGACGACCGACGAGCCGGTCGCTGAGGCCCCACCCGAACCGACGGTCGAAGAGCAACTGGCCGAAGCCCGGGCCGCGTGGGCGCAGGAGCAGGAGGAAGCCCTCGCGCAGGCCCGCGCCGAAGCTTTCGCCGCCGGGGAAGCCGCCGCGCGCGAGGCGATGGCAGCGGAAGTAGATGCCCGCGCGCAGCACCTCACCACTACGGCCGAGCGCCTCACGGCCCGCTGGGACGATTTCCTGGAAGACTGCGAGCCGCTGCTGGCGACCCTCGCCTTCGACGTGGCTGAGGCCGTGCTGGATGGGCCGCTGCCCGACACCCTCAAAGGCACCACGCGTCGCGCGCTCACCGAGGCACTGGATGAACTGTCCGGCACCCCACCGCTGCGCATCTCGCTCCACCCCGTCGACTATCTCCGGCTGCAGGAAGAGGGCACGACCGACCTGCTGAGCGGCACCCACGACGCCCTTCGCTGGAACCCCGACCCGGCCTTCCAGGAAGGTGACTGGGAGGTGCAGGCCGCCGACGCCAGCATCCGCCACGTCCGCGAGGAGATGATCCAGACCCTCCAACGCCGCCTTGGCCTGCTGGAGCTGATGCAACGGCAACAGGCACAGCAGGCAGCACAAGAAAAGCAAAACACACCGCCCGAAGGACAGGCCAGCAGCCAGCGCGACGTTTCGCCGTCTGCTCCCCCCGCTGCTCCCCCTTCCCCTGGTTCCGCTTCCCGCGACGATCCCTGACCCATGGCCTTTCTCTCCCATTGCATCAACACGGTGGCTGACACGCCCGTCCGCGCTCAGCGCTTCGGACGCGTGCAGTCCATCGTAGGCCTGCTCATCAAGGTGAGTGGGCTGAACGCAGCCGTGGGCGAGCTGTGCTACATCCGCGATGGCCACAGTCCGAACGAGCGCCGTGTGAAGGCAGAGGTCGTCGGCGTGGAAGGGACCAACACCGTGCTGATGCCCCTCGACGAAACGACCGGCCTGCGCGCCGGCTGCCTCGTGGAGCGCGCCAACCTGCCCCTCACGGTGAAGGTAGGAGCCGGGCTCCTGGGCCGCGTCATCAATGCCAGCGGCGAGCCCATCGATGGCGAGGGCCCGCTCCTGGTGCATGGCGAGCAGCCCGTACACGCCGACCCGCCCTCGCCCATGGAGCGGCAGCTCATCGACACCCCTATGCACACCGGCATCCGCGCCATCGACGCCTTCCTGACGATGGGCCGCGGGCAGCGCGTGGGTATCTTTGCCGGCTCAGGCGTGGGGAAGAGTACGCTGCTTGGCATGATCGCCCGCCGCGCCCAGGCCGACATCAACGTGATTGCCCTCATCGGCGAGCGGGGCCGCGAGGTGCGCGAGTTCATCCACGACAGCCTCGGGCCGGAAAGCCTGCAGCGCTCGGTGGTGGTGGCCGTTACCAGCGACCAGGCCGCCATGATGCGCGTGAAGGGCGCCAGCGTAGCCATGGGCATCGCCGAGCACTTTCGCGATCAGGGCAAAGACGTCCTGTTGATGATGGACTCCGTGACCCGGGTGGCTATGGCCCAGCGCGAGATCGGCCTGGCCATTGGCGAGCCCCCCACCACGCGCGGCTACACGCCCAGCGTCTTCGCCCTGCTGCCCCGCCTGCTGGAGCGCGCCGGCCCGGGCGCCACGGGCTCCATCACGGGCATCTTCACCGTGCTGGTGGATGGGGACGATATGAACGAACCCGTGAGCGACGCCGTGCGCGGCATCCTGGATGGCCACTTCGTCCTCTCCCGCGCGCTGGCCCACGCCAACCACTACCCGGCGCTGGATGTGCTGCAGAGCGTCAGCCGCGTGATGCCACGCGTTACGACCGACGCCGCTCAGGAGGCCGCCAACCGCGCTCGCCGCCTGCTGTCCGACTACCGCGACGTGGAAAATCTCCTGCGCGTAGGCGCTTACGAGCACGGCAGCGACCCCGCCACCGACCGCGCCATCACCGCCCACGAGGCCCTCACGAACTTCTTGCAGCAAGGCGCGGAGGAGGTGCCGCCTGACGACCCCGGCGCCGCCCTGCAACAGCTGCTGGCCAAGGTGCCGCGCGCCTGAGGCCCTGCGAGCTTGCTAAACCACACGCGGCTGTAGACTCACGCCCCGGTACAACCCGCTTTTTCTTTTTCCCTACCGGAAGATCATGTCAGAAAAAAAATTCCGTTTTTCGCTTGCCACCGTGCTGGAAGTGCGCAAACAGGCCACTGAGCGCGCGATGCAAGCCCTGGCACGCGCCATGCACCAGCGAGAAGCACAGGCCGCAACCGTTGCGGCGGCAGAGGCCCGCCTTCGGGAAACCACGGCCGCCGGCCCGCGCGCTGGCACCACCGGCCCCGAAGGCCTCCGCCGCAGTGCCGCCTTCCGGCAGCACGCGCATCAGCGGGTGGCAAAAGCGCGAAAGACCCTGCAGCACCTGCAGCAAAATGAACGCGATGCCCGACGCGCCCTGGCCCAAGCGCGTCACGCCGAAGAAGCCCTCTACGAACTGCGCGACGAAGAAAAAGCCGAGCATACCAAAACCCTCCGCGACGCACAGCAAGCCTTCCTCGATGAGCAAGCTGTCACCCGCCATCAGCATGACCACCCGCTCCTCTCATGATCAAAAAAGCACTGCTGGCGACGGGCGCAAGCCTTATCGCTTTTGCTATTGGGCTGATCGGGGCGTTCTTCTTGCTTCCGATGGTTGCTCCCGATTTTGCTGACGAGCTTCTGAACCCGCCCGATAGCACCGCTATGTCTCCAGACTCCCTCGCCCTTGCCGATGGCGACTCGCTTGCGCAAGATCCGGCCCAAGCCCTCCTGGATAGCCTTGCCCAGGGTACTACGGCTTCGCTTGACTCTACCCTGCTGCAGGCGCTGGAGCCCGGCATGATAACGATCCACGAAGACTCCGTCGCCAACCTCCGCGCTGACCTCCGCGATAGAATGCGCACGCAAGAAGCGCTGGAGCAAGAGCTGGCCACGCTGCGCGGTGAAGTCGTCGACCTGCGCGCTCGTAAAGATGACATGACTGAACTAAGTGCTACGCTTACCCGCATCGACGACCGCCAGCTGGCGCCTATCCTGCGCGAGCTGGACATGGCGTCGCTGGAGGTGCTCTATGCAGAATCTACCGGACGCAACCGCACGCGCCTCCTGCAGGCCATGCCCGCCGAGCGCGCGGCCCGCTTCATCAACGAACGCGTCAGCGGTGCCAACGCGCCGAACGCTGTCAACTAACCCAATCCCCTGCGCGCCATGCAACTGAAGCAGCTGTTCCACATGCTGCGGGCCGCCACGCCCGACGAGCCCGCCCCGAAAGCGGTGCCCAAGGGTGCAGGCGGCACCTTCGCCGCCGTACTGTCCGGCACGCTGGATGCGGACGCGCTCCAGGACGCCCCCCGGCAGGTGCGCCAGGCCCTCCACGGGATGGTCCGTCAGGCGGCAGCGGGGAAAGGCGGCAGCCCGGTGGAGGGACTCCCGGATGGCCTGCCCGATGCGCTCCGCCACTCGCTTGAGGCCCTGCTGAAGACCGCGTCGGCCGACCCCGCAACAGGTGGAGCGGCTGAAGGGCCCGCCGATGGCACCGCGCCCGACGCCCCCCGCCTCGTGTTGAAAGCAGACGGGACGGTACACCTGCAACTCCCGAATGATGGCACCACAGCGAAGGGAGACACCGATCGACCGTCATCTGGCCGCGCCCCTGGCGATGCGCCTCGCTATACCCAGCCCGGTGGCCCCAAGGGGCAGAATCCTGCCGTGCCGGCCGACCATCGCGTGCGGCAGCCCAAAGGACAAAAAGGACAAGGAGCGAACAACGCAGGTCGGCAGCCGGCATCTTCGGCTGGGGGTAATGCACAAAACACCGCCGCGTCCCAGACGCCGCGCCCAGCTACGCCACCGGATGCTGCACCAACAGCAGACCGCCCGACCGCCCCCGACCTCCCGACGAAATCCGCACCTGCCCCAAAGCTGATGCCATCATCAGCCACCACCGCGGTACAAGAAGCCATCACACGCCTGGCTGCTGAAGGACAAGCGGCGGCCGATGAAGCCAAGGCCAAGACCCAGGACGCGCCTACCGACGAGGCCAAGACCCAGCGCACAGCAGCTGAAGGTGGCCAAAACCAGCGCACGGGCGGTGAGCTTACACAGAGCCGCGGTGTTGTCCACACAGAACCTGGGACCGTGGAAGCACGACAGCAACTGCAGTCAGAAGTTAAGACCGAACGCGCGACCCCGCGGTCCGGCGTCCCGGCCTCAACCGCATCAGCTGCGTCGCCCGCCTCAACCGTATCAACCCCATTCCCAACGGAAGCTGCGCCAGTCCTCTATCCAGGAGAGGAAACGCTCGCCAAGAACGGCGATGCCAAGACCGCTGAGCCTACTCCCAAACCAGCAGATGGTATGGCGCTCCCTACAGTCGATACAGCAGGGAGTCCGGAGGAGGGGCTGACCACAAAAGCCAACCCCTCTACGGAGCGCCCCCTCCAGGCGCAAGCCCCCTCCACCGCGGGCGAAAAAGCGGAGGCACGCACGGTACCGGCCGTCGACCCACGCCCTTCCAACCCGCCCACCCCAGAGAAGCCTGCACCCAACCTAAACGGCCCCGCACCACGCCAACCCGCGCCAGCGGCGGCGCCTACAGCGGAGGTTCTGCCCGATGATGCCTCGGCCGACGTGCGCCTCGAAGCGGGCGCGCAGGCGCGCACCGAGCAAACGGCAACTGCTCGTACCGACGGTGGAGGTCTGGCCCTCCGCATGGATGGCGATGCCCCCCTCCAACCCCGTCCCGGTGCTCCGGCACTCGCTGCCGCCGACGCGGCGCCCGCCAGCAGTACCTCAGCCGACGGCGGCACGGCTGACCAGGGCAGCGACTCCGACCCTCAGCAGCGCCACCGCGATGCCCAGGCGCTCCAGCAAGCCCTTCGCCTAGCCCGGCAGACCGGCGCCGCAGCCCCGCCCGTCGCCCCGCTGGCCTCCGCCGACTTCAACCAATCCCTTTCTGAGGCGCTGGCCACCCTGCCGTCAGACACGCCGGCCGTGACCACCACAGACGATGCCGATGGCGAGGCCCAGTTGCTCCGCCACGCCCTCGAAGGCGTCCTCTCCGAGGTGAAGCCCTCCCGCACGACGCCCACCAGCCGCACGGCCGCTCCGGGGCCATCCCAGGCCAACATGAACGCCTGGATGAAGACCTTGATGAACCAGCCCGCCCGCGCCTTTGCGCTCAACAACGGCTGGCAGGTACTGCAGGTACAGCTTGAGGACGGCCAGGGCAGCCTGACCGTCAGTGCCCGCCGTGACGACGACAGCATGGCAGTGTCGGTGGGCTTCACGGACCCCGCCCTCCGCGGGCAAGCCGCTGCGCACGCCGGCCGCATCCAGGACGCGCTGCAGGCCCAGTACCAGACGCAGGTCGACTTCTCGCTGCACGACGACACGCAGGAACGGTCCTCGCACGACCGCTCCAATCCCAGCCGTACCGCAGCATCGCTTCAGGGCACGGACGCCGAGCCCGATGCCCCCTCTTCTGCTGCTTCCTCCAGCGTCCGCGCGGCGCTCCTGGGAGCCAATCACGAATGGATCGCCTAAGCCAATGGATATCTCCAGCTTTATGAACCCCGCCGCTCCCGTCAATGGAGGCAGCAACGGGCAATTCAGCAATGCCCTCGACGATGATCTCGACCGCGAGGCCTTCCTCAAGATGCTTGTGGCTCAGCTCAACAATCAGGACCCCATGAATCCGCAGGAAGGGCACGAGTTTGCCGCGCAGCTCGCGCAGTTCTCTACTGTGGAGCAACTGCAGTCGCTCAACAAGCAGTTCGCCGAGCAGATGACCCTGCTGGGCGCGCTGGGCGACACCGTAGGGGACTCCATGGAGTCGCAGGGCGAAGAAATCGCCTCCCTGCGCAACACCATGGAGATCAACCGTGCCACCAACTTTATCGGCCGCACCATTGAAACCCCAGGCAACACCGTCTCCTGGAGTGGCGACGGCGCGGCCCCGATCACGGCTACCCTAACCAAGCCCGCCGCACAGGCTGAGATTACCGTGCGCGATGGGCAGGGTACCGTCGTCCGCACCTTTACCGCCACTGACCTGCAGGCGGGGCCGCAGGCGTTTCCCTGGAATGGGCTGATGGACAACGGGGAGACGGCCCCGCCCGGCGCCTACACCTTTAACGTGCGCGCTACCGATGCCCAGGGCAACCGCGTCTCCGCTGAGCCGATGACCGTCGGCACTGTCGACCGCGTCAGCTTCGGCGGCGATGGCACCAAGCTCTGGATCGGGGACGTCAGCATCCCGCTCAGCGAGGTCCGCACCATGCGCTCCTAACAGATTCCCCCGGCCCACACGCTCAGCTCTCTACGATCTCATGAATGTACGCCAACTGGCCTCCCGCGTCGATCCCGCCCAGCGGGTAGCGCCCGACCAGCTCCAGCGGCAGCAGCGCACCGACCAGCCACAGAAAGGCTCGTTCGAGGAGACGCTGCGCAAGCTGCAAGAGGCCAGCGACGACCTGCAGGTGTCAGCGCACGCCCGGCAGCGCATTGAAGAGCGCGGCATCTCGCTGGCCGGCCCAGAGCGGGAAGCCCTCATGGAAGGCTTCGAGAAGCTGGCCTCCAAGGGCGCCACCGATGCCCTCATGCTGCGCGAGGATGCGGCCTTTGTGGTGAACGTGCCCAACCGGACCGTCATCACCGCGCTCGACCGCGCCGAGATGCAGGACCGCACCTTCACACAGATAGACAGCGCGCTACTCCTGTAACGGCCGGTAGCGCTGCCCTCCACGTTTCCGCTTTTTTCTTCACCAGTCGTTCTAACGCCAGAACCACCCGGCTCTTCGGAGCCACCACCGGCGGGACCCAACTACCCGATGCGATGACTGCTCGGATAAGGGACGCCGGCCACAGCCGACCGACCGACGCTGTGGATCTTCACTCCCTACATCCAACACAGAGGTAGACACATGATTCGCTCTCTTCGCACAGGGATGTCCGGTCTGCGTAGCCACCAGGTACGCATGGACGTCATCGGTAACAACATTGCCAACGCCAACTCCACCGCCTTTAAGCGCAGCCGTGCCGCCTTCAACGAAGTGCTCGGCCAGCAGATGGTCGGCGTCGGTAGCACCGCCGGCGGCTCCGGCATCAACCCCGCTTTTGTCGGGCTCGGCACCAGCGTGGGCTCCATCGACAAGGACTGGGGCCAGGGCGGCCTCGACTACACCAGCGTCGAGACCGACCTGGCCCTTGAAGGCGACGGCTACTTCATGGTCGAGCGCAACGGCCGCAATCTCTTGACTCGCGCGGGTAACTTCACCTTCAACTCCGAGGGCGAGTTCATGACCGCCAACGGCCTGAACGTACAGGGCTTCCGCGTGGATGGTGAGGGAGAAGTGGACATGAGCCAGCTGGCCGACATCCAGATCGACTACTCGGCGCAGTCCAACGCCCGCTTCACGCGTGAAGTGGCCGTCGGCGGCAACCTCTCGGCGGAGGCCCCCGAGGGCACGGTCGAAACCATCTCACAGGTGGTCTACGACGAGCAGGGCAACCCGCATAACATGATCATTGAGTTGGAGAAGACCGACAGCGCCACGAACACGTGGGATTACACAGTCCGCTACGGTGGCGAGGAGTTTGACCCGGCCCCATTTGGGAGACCAGGTGACTATGAAGCAGTGGAAGGCGAGATTAGCTTTGGTACAGATGGACGCGTAGAGGACATTGTCCCGCCCGGTGGCATTAATTTAGAGTGGAACCCCGATTTTGTAGGGGAAGACGACGGCGGCGACGCCCGCACCTTCTCCCTGGATCTGGATCGGCTCTCGCAGTTTGGCGGCTCCACCACGGTGACGGTCGACAGCCAGGACGGCTACACCTCGGGCCAGCTCGTCGGCTTTACCGTCGATCCCGACGGGATGATGAAGCTGAACTTCTCCAATGGGCAGCAAGAGCCCATCTTCCAGATCGCCATCAGCAGCGTCAACAACCCGAACGGGCTGGAGCAGCTGGGGGAGAACTTCTACGGCGTGACGGGCGCCTCCGGTGAGGCTGTGATAGGCCGCGCCGGACGCGAGGTGCAGACCTCCGTGGTAGCTGGGGCGCTGGAGCAGAGCAACGTGGACCTGGCGGTAGAATTCACCGACATGATCGTCGCCCAGCGGGGCTACCAGGCCTCCGCCCGCGTCATCACCACATCGGATGAGCTCCTGCAGGAAACGCTGCAGCTGAAGCGGTAACCCCTGAGGCTACATACCTGACCCGCCGCCGCTAACCAGCGGCTCGGCTCTTGCAAAGCCCCGTCTTTCCCGACGGGGCTTTTTTCTTTAACTGCCCCCGGCGCATCCGATAAACAACCCTGCAGCACCTGTACGACCTGTGCAGGCGCTTCGCCACCGCTCTTTCTGCCTAACCCTTCCTCAGCTGCCATGCAAGACCATACTGCACAGCACCAAGGCGATCTCCTCCAACTCGTCAGTTTTGTAATTCAGAACGAGGAGTTTGGCGTCGACATCCTCAAGGTGCAAGAGATCATCCGCCCGATGGACATCACCCGGGTGCCTAACGCTCCGACCTTCGTTGAGGGCGTGATCAACCTGCGGGGGCGCATCGTCCCGATTGTGGACTTGCGCACTCGGTTTGGTCTTCCGCCGCGGGAGCAAGACAAGGACACCCGCATCGTCGTGGTGGAGCTGCACGAGCAGGTCACCGGCTTCATGATGGATGCGGTGAAGGAGGTCATCCGTGTGGACAAGGACGTGATCGAGCCCCCGCCGGAGCTGGCCATTGGGGTGGATACGGAGTACCTGAAGGGCGTGGCCAAGCTGGACGACCGCCTGCTGATTCTGCTGGACCTGGAAGAGGTGCTCTCGGACGACGAGCTGCACGCGGTAACGGCGGCTGCAGATACCGCCGAGGCACCAGCGCCCGATGCGGCAGCCGTCGCGGCCTAACCCCTTGTTCTCCCTCGCTCTCCTGTATGCCCATGACGTCCGCGCTAACCCACTCCGACCCCGCCGAGCGCATTGCAGCACTCGATGCGCTGCGCGACACGCCCGATGCTGAGGCCACCGTGGCCCCTCTTCTGGCCGATCCTGCACCGGCGGTACGCGAGCATGCCAGCCGCCTGCTGAGCCAGTACGGAACTGCCGAAGCTGCGCGGGAGGCCGCCACGTACATCCGCAGCACCAACGTCGCCGCCCGTAACCTGGCCGGAGAAACCCTCATGCGGATGGGAGCGGTGGCCGTGCCGGAGCTGCTGCCCTACCTGAGCGATGCGGATCACGACGTGCGCAAGTTTGCCATTGATGTGCTGGCCGAGCTCCCTGCCGGCATCTACGCCCCGCGCATTGCGGAGGCGCTGGACGACCCTGACGCCAACGTGCGCCTGGCCGCTATCGACGCGCTGGGGGCGCTGGGCGCTACCGCCTACGCCGACGTCCTCACCGAGCGGTACGATACCGAGCCGCTGGCCCGCCCCAGCATTGTGGAAGCGTTGGGCGCCTTTCAACGTGCGGAGGACCTGCCCCTGCTCGAAACCGCCCTCACGGACGAGAACCCGGTCGTCCAGTTAGCCGCCGCAGAGGCCATCAGCCGGTATGAGACCCCGGAGGTCCTCCCCCTGCTGATGCGGCAGCGCGAAGCCGTCCACCCGATGGCCCGGCCCGTCTTACTAAAGGCCGTTGTTCAGGTACTCCAGCACCATCCCGACCGAGCCGCCACCCTGCCTCATGCGCTGCACGTAGACCTCGTGGGCATGCTGGATGACCCCGATCCTACGTTTCAGGCCGTGGCTGTTGACGGCCTTAGCTTCTTTGTAGGCGCAGGCGCGCTTGGCCCGCTGCTACAGCATGCAGGCCGCTCTGACGCCCTCGACCTGAAAATCTTCACAGCCCTCGCCGGTGCCCCCGCGCCCTTTACCACGGTGCTGGAGGCCGCCTCCGACCGCGGCGACGTACCCCTGACGACGGCCTGCACGTTTATCCTTGGCCTGCTGGGCCAGGGGCACGCCCCCGGCGATACCTGGCCCGCGGTGGCCACCCTGCTTACGGCCCACTTCGATGCCCTCAGCGTCGAGGATCAGCTGGCAGCGCTTCATATCTGCGCTGAGCAGGGGCACCACGCCCTTGCCCCGGTGGTGGAAGCCGCCATGCAGGTGCCTCACCCCGACGTCCGCAGTGTAGCCGAAGACACTGCTACGGCCTTTCCCGGGCTCTCCGCCGCTTCGCTCACCTCTTAATCCCACCCGATGAGCATCCTTCAAAACATTTCTGTTGCGGACCGGCGGCGGTCTCAGCTCGACGTCTCTACGTTCGAGACGCTTCGCTCTTTTATCTACGATGAGACGGGCATCTACTTTCAGGACAACAAGCGCTACCTGCTCGAAAGCCGGGTTAGCCGTCGCTTGAAAGCGCTGCAGCTGGACTCGTTTGCAGACTATGCCCGGCAGGTCACCACCCGGCGGCAACGCGCCGAGCTCGGGCACCTGATCAACGCCATTACCATCAACGAGACGTTCTTTTTTCGCCACCAGGCGCAATACGATGTCTTGGTGGACCACCTCATTCCCACCCTGATCGAAACGCGTGGCCCGCGCTGCCGACTCCGGTTCTGGAGCGCTGCCTCTTCAACCGGCGAAGAAGCGTACTCGCTGGCGCTGCTCTTTGAGGAAAAAGTAAAGCCTCAGTACCCGAACGTCCGCCTCGACATTGTAGCCACGGACATCGACACCAACGCGATACAGGAAGCCCGCGACGGGCTGTACAACAGCTACGCTACACGGAACGTCCCGAAGGCCTGGCTCCGGAAGTACTTCACAGAGGAGGCAAATGGCCATCGCCTGAGCGCGGATATCCGCCGACAGGTCCGCTTTAAGCAGGTCAACCTGGCGGATCGCCTTGCCATGCAGCGCATGCGCAACTTCGACGTCATCTTCTGCGCCAACGTGCTGATCTACTTCGACGACACGTCAAAGCAGCAGGTGGTGGCTTCGCTCTACAACAGCCTGGGCGCGGGAGGCTACCTGTTCGTGGGCTTCTCGGAATCGCTCTACGGCGTTACGCAGGCCTTCCATGCCGTCCGCATCGACAAAACCACCGCTTACCAAAAAGTGTGACCCGCCATGCCTTCAACTGTCCTGGTGGTTGACGACTCCACCGCCATCCGCAAGTTCGTGATGTTTGCGCTCCGCGCCCAGGGCCTCCACGTGGTCACAGCGCAAGACGGCCTCGACGCCCTCGAGACGCTCGCGCGCCAGTCAGTGGACTTGCTCATTACCGACCTCAACATGCCCAAGCTGGACGGCTTCGGGTTGGTGCGTAAGCTGCGCGAAGAGCCGCAGCACCACCGCCTACCCATCATCATCCTGTCGTCCCTCGGCTCTGAATCCGACCGTACCGCTGGACTTAACGCGGGAGCCGATGCCTATCTCGTCAAGCCCTTCGACCAGAACCGGCTGCAATATGAAGTAGCCAAGTTCGTCAACTGACGCTCGCTCTCTCCTTACCAAAAGAACCCGTACACCCATGAAATTCCTTGTTGTTGACGACTCCCCCACGATGCGGCGCATCGTGACCAACGCCCTTCGCGAGATTGGCTATGAAGACGTCGAAGAAGCCGGCGACGGTGAGGAGGCGCTCAAAACGCTGAACGCAGGCAGCTTCGACTTCCTGGTAACCGACTGGAATATGCCCAACATGAACGGGCTGGAGCTGACGCAAACCGTGCGACAGCACGACACCTACCACGAGATGCCCATTTTGATGGTGACTACGCGTGGCATGAAGGAAGATGTGGTCGCCGCCATGCAGGCGAAAGTTAATAACTACGTCGTGAAGCCCTTCACGCCGGAGGTCCTGCGCGAGAAGATCGACATGATTCTTAAAATTGCTTAAGCCCCATGACCTCTCCCCGATCGCTACACGACATTTTTGGGAAGCTGAACGAGCTGCGGGCCGTGTTTACGCTGGGCCAGCGGGCGGTACCCTTCATTGAAGAGGTGCTCGACTTCCTGCGCGAGATTGCGCCCCTCATCGAGGAGATCGATGCCTCCATGCGCGAAAGCACAGGCAAGATGCCCGGGGCCACCTCGCAGCTTCAGAACGTGACCCACCAGACCGAGCTGGCGACCAACGAGATCCTGGATCTCGTCGACAACGTCAGCGCCCGCCTTAACAAACTGTCGAAAACAAACGAGGCAACCACCGCCGCCGTGGCCGATATCCGCCACGTGGACGCCCATATCGTGCGGATTCTCCGGCGTGCCCTTGCCGACCAGCCCGACGTGCTGGACAAGCTGAACGCCCTCCACGAGCGCAAGAAAGATATGCGCCGCTCGCTGGAAGCACATGCGGCCACCCACCAAGACACGCTGCAGGAAATCCGGGGGCATATGAACCGCATCATGGTGTCGCTACAGGTGCAGGATATTACTGCGCAGCAGATCGCTTCGGTGAATCATCTTATCGAGTCCATTCGCAACCGCATGGCGGTGCTCATCAAGCGGCTCGACTCCACACCGGTGGAGACCACCGCTGCAGAGGCTGCCAAGCGACAGACGCTGGACAACGGCCCGACGTTTGATGCGAACGCCCGCTATACCTCAAGCCGCGACCACCAGGACGCTGCCGACGCGGTCTTTACGCAGGGGCGAAACGCCAGCGCCACCCCCTCCTCGCAGGATGAGATCGACGCCCTGTTTAACAATAGCGCCGCCCCAGGTAGCAGCGCCGATCCCAACACGCCCCCCGCCAGCGATTCCCCGCCCCCGCCCGACCCACCGGATGCCCCGGTCTCGCAGGACGACATCGACTCGCTGTTCGGCAGCAGCTCAGCCGGCGATACGAGCAGCCCCGCCACCCAAGACGAAATTGACGAGCTCTTTTCCGCCTGAACGCCTCACGCCATGGCCACGCCCCACTTTACTGAAGACATGCAGCCCCTCGTAGAGAACTTCATCGTGGAGACACGGGAGTTGCTCGACGATATTGAGCAGGGGCTGCTGCAACTTGAAGCGCACGCAGACGACACCACGCTGGTGGATGCGCTGTTTCGAAGCGTGCACTCACTCAAAGGCACGGCCGGCTTTCTTTCGCTGGAGCAGCTTTCGGTGCTTGCCCATCGGGTGGAAAACGTGCTGAAGCCGCTGCGCGAGGGGGCGATGACCATCGACCCCGACACGTGGCCGGAGCAGTTGGATGTACTCTTCGATGCCTTCGACCAGATGAAGGCACTCGCTGCCCAGGTCGAAGACCAAGAGGTGGTGGTTCTTCCCCTGGACCCGCTGATGGAAGACCTCGAAGCTGTGGCGGATGGGTCGTACACAGAAGCCTCCGCTGCCCGGGCTGTGGGCAGCTTTCCCATCACCACCCCTGAGGCCGCTGACAGCGGTGCGAACGCCACCGGTGCAGGTTCTAACGTAGCTAAGGGTTCATCGCCTGATGCAACACCGATCGACGCTACGGAAGCCGGGGAAGCATCGGCTGCTGAAAACACCGAGCCTGCAGATGCCAGCGGCGAGCCGCCTGCGCAGGAGGCATCCGCTGGCGGCCCACGATACGCCGCAGGCGAGGTCATTGAAGAGCATGGCATTTATGCCGACGACATGACCGAGCTGGTGGAGAGCTTCATCGTGGAGACCCGCGAGCTCTTTGAAGGCGTGGAGGAAGGCCTCCTCCGCCTCGAAACCCATGCCGATGACAGTGCCCTTGTCGATGAGATCTTCCGTGCGGTGCACACCGTGAAGGGCACGGCCGGCTTCCTCTCGCTGGAACAGCTCTCCGACCTCACGCACCATTTTGAGGACGTCCTGAATCGCCTGCGGCGGGGCGAACTGGACATCAACCCAGACACCTGGCCCGACGCGGTAGATGTGCTGTTTGCGGCCTTCGACCAGATGAAGACCCTGGTGCAGCAGGTCGGCGATCGCCGCCTTGTGGCGCTGCCGATCGACCCGTTGGTGGACCAGCTCAAGGCAATCTCTGAGGGCTCGTTCACCGGGGAGGTGGACGCCGCCGCACTCGTGGTGAAGGAAGGCGCCCCCCAGGCGGATGATGCTGAAGCCGAAGCGGCATCTAACGCAGACCGAGCCGGGGGCTCCAGCGCCCCCACCCGCCGGGCCAACGAAACCATTCGCGTGGAAGTCGACCGCCTGGACAGCTTGATGGACCTGGTCGGCGAGCTTGTCCTGAGCCGCAATCGCCTCCTCCAGCTCACCTCCGAAGCGCGTGGCCAGACCGACAACGAGGAGCTCACCAGTCAGCTTATCGACAACAGCGCGCAAATCGACTTCATCACATCCGAGCTTCAGAACGCCGTCATGCACACCCGCATGGTGCAGATGGGCCGCGTGTTTAGCAAATTCCCGCGCCTGGTGCGCGACCTGGCCAAAGAGTTCGACAAAGAGATCGACCTGGTGATCGAAGGCGAGGAAACCGAACTGGACAAATCGCTGACCGAGGAGATTGGCGACCCGCTGATCCACCTCGTCCGCAACGCCGCCGACCACGGCGTAGAGCAGCCCGACGTGCGTGAGGCCGCCGGCAAGCCGCGTACCGGCACCATCAAACTTTCGGCTGAGCATGAAGGCAACCACATCGTCATCCGCATCGTCGACGATGGCGCCGGCATCGACCCCGAGAAACTTCGCGCCAAGGCCATCGAAAAGGGCGTCATCTCGGAGCGGGAGGCTGAAGAGCTGAGCGAAACCGAGACCTACGAGCTCATCTTCCGCCCCGGCTTCAGCACCGCCACCACCGTCAGCCAGGTCTCCGGCCGCGGCGTGGGCATGGACGTGGTAAAGACCAACCTGACCAAGCTGAACGGTACGGTAGCGATCAACTCTGAGCTGGGCAAAGGCACCACCTTTACGCTAAAGCTGCCTCTCACCCTCGCCATCATACAGGGCCTGCAGGTCCGCGTAGCCCAGGAGAACTTTGCTATTCCCCTGCACACGGTAGGAGAAGTGGTCCGCCTCACCCCCGACACGGTGGAGACCATCAACGGCCGCGAGGTCACCCGCATCCGCGACGAGGTGTTACCGCTGATCCACGTGGGCGAAGAGCTGGATGTGACGGGCTACGACGCCGACACCGAAGATGCCTACGCCGTAGTCGTCCGTCTGGCCCATCAGCAGGTGGGGCTGGTGGTGAACGGGCTCATCAGCCAGGGCGAGGTCGTCATCAAGCCGCTCAACGGCTACCTGAAAAACATCCCCGGCATCGCGGGCTCCACCATCCTGGGCGACGGGCGCGTCATCATGATTCTGGACGTGGCCGAGTTTATCAGCCGCTGCAGCGACCGCGCCCGCGGCGTGCCAGCCGTCGCGTAAGCACAGCTCCTCGTTCTACCTGCCCCTTGCGTTAGCGCTCCCGTTCTATGATCCGCGTTCTGGTTGTCGATGACTCCGCCTTCATGCGCAAGGCCCTCTCCATGATGTTGGAGAAGGACCCCGATGTGGAAGTCCTTGACACCGCCCGTGACGGCGAGGAAGCCATCCGTAAAGTGCGCGCGCTTCGGCCGGACGTGGTGACGATGGACGTGGAGATGCCCCGGATGGATGGCATCACGGCCGTGCGGAAGATCATGGAGGCGCACCCGCTGCCCATCCTGATGGTGAGCTCACTGACCAAAGACGGCGCCCAGACCACCATCGATGCGCTCGCTGCCGGCGCCGTGGACGTGGTCGCCAAAACCTCCTCGTTTGTCTCGCTGGACATCACCTCCATCGAAGCCGACCTCCTGCAGAAGGTGAAGTCGGTGGCAAGGTCACGCTACTTCAACCGGCGCACGGTGCGCCGTCGTCGGCGCCAGCAGCGCACCACGGGCACAGCCCCCACGGTGCAGGCGCGCTCCGCAAGGCTGGTGGTCATCGGTGTTTCTACTGGCGGGCCTCAGGCGTTGCAGCGCGTCATCCCCAAACTGCCCGCCGATTTCCCGTTGCCGGTGGCGGTGGTGCAGCACATGCCACCGCACTTCACCCGCTCGCTGGCCAACCGGCTGGATGGCCTCAGTCCGCTGGAAGTCACGGAGGCCGAAGATGGCCTGGCGCTTAAAGCCGGCCGCGTGGTCATTGCCGAGGGCGGCAGCCACCTCGTCTTCCGCCGCGGCGCCCAGCACCCCCTTGTGCGCACCCCGGCGGCCCCCACCGATACGCTGCATCGCCCCTCGGTGGATGTCATGTTCACCTCCGCACATGCCCTCTTCGGCGGCGACGTGCTGGCGGTGATCATGACCGGCATGGGCAAAGACGGCCTGGAGGGCGCCCGCTTGCTGAAGGGCAGCGGCGCCCCGGTCATTGCCCAGGATGAAGCCACCTCCGTAGTTTACGGCATGCCCCGCGCCGTTGTGGAGGCCAACCTCGCTGACGCCGTTGTGCCCCTCCCCGCTATCGCTGAGACCATCATCTCCTCAGTAGGGCACCGGCGCACGGCCTCCGCCTGACCCCTCCAGGTGCTGTGGTGCACCGGGGTGGGCAGGAGCGCACGCGCAGCAGCGGGACGCACGGGGTATAGGCTGTGCACGCCGGCCATGTCGGTGCTCTCAGCAGGCGATTTAAGGTCCCGGGCCCGTTACCGATAACCGCTCCACATATGCACGCGCCGCACATACCACCGCTAACAGGATGCCTGTAAGCGGCACGGCGGCCTGCTTGCCTCGCTCACCCCGATTTGCCCCCTCATATGGAAAAATCAACCCCTATCGGCATTGGCGCCGGGCTCGTGCTGATCTATGGCGCGATCTTCCTGGGCGATGGCTGGCATACGTTCTTCGACATCAATGCCCTCATCATTGTGTTTGGGGGCACCTGTGCGGCCATCCTGGTTGGCTTTTCGCTGGACGAGTTGCGGGACTTACTGCCCTCCGTTAAGCGGTTTTTTCATTTCCAGCCCCCCAACTTGCGGGCGTACGTCGAGGAGTTCTCGGAGCTTTCCCGCACGGCCCGCCGCGACGGGCTGCTGGCCCTCGACCGGCGCATCGACGAGGTCGACGACGCCCTCATGGCCTCGGGGCTCGAGATGGCCGTCGATGGGCTGGACCTGGAGGAGATGGAGGAACTGATGGACCAGCAGATCAAGGCCGAGCTCAAGCCGCATCAGCAGCTCTACAAGTTCTTTTCGAACGCGGGCAACTTCGCTCCCGCGTTTGGCATGATCGGGACCCTCATCGGCCTCATTCAGATGCTGCAAAACCTGGACGACCCCAGCGCCATCGGCCCTGCCATGGCCGTTGCTATGATCACCACCTTTTACGGCGTGCTTATGGCCAACCTCTTGTTTCTCCCTATCGCAGTGAAGGTCAAATCCCAGATGCAGGAGCTGCTGCAATCGCGCATGCTGGTGCGCACCGGCATTATGGGCATCGTGCAGGGCGACGCCCCGAGCATGATCGAGAAGCGGCTTATCCTCTTCCTCAAGGATGCCGATAACGGGGACAGCGGCGCCAACGACACCCCCCTCTCCCGCGCTGCATAACGTACCCGCTGCTTACCCTTGTTGCTGTTTTGGCTACGGATCTCGACATGTTTCAGGACGACGACGAGCCCTCGGCGCCGTTCTGGATGACCACGTTCAGCGACCTGGTGACGCTGCTCTTGGCCTTTTTTGTGATGATCGTGGCCATGTCGGAGGTGGAGGTCAAAAAGTTCAAGGAGGCGCTCAGTTATTTTCAGGGCCGCACCGGCATGTTGCAGGGGGAGATGGTCCTCAGTACCGTAGGCACGCAGCAGCGGCAGTCCCAGCATGAGGTCTCCGCCGAGCAGGCCGAGCGGTACGAAGAGCTGCTTAAGTATTTAGAAGAAAACGACCTGGACGATAAGGTAGAAGTGCAGCTTACAGAGGAGGGCCTGCATGTGAGCATCACCGACTCGGTCATGTTCGAGTCCGGCCGTACCCAGCTCGTGGAGCCCGCACGCACCGTGCTGCGCCGAGTGGCCGGGGTGCTGCGCGATGACGTGGGCTCGGTCGTCATTGAAGGCCACACCGACGACCGCCCCATCCGCAACGTACGCTTCCCCTCCAACTGGGAGCTCTCCGCCGCCCGGGCGACCTCCGTGGTTCGCTTTCTGGGCACTGAGCAATACGCCCTACCGCCCGAGCGGTACGTGGCCATTGGCTACGGCGAGTACCATCCGCGCGATACCAACGCGACCCCCAGCGGCCGCGCGCGCAACCGACGTGTCGACATTCTCTTTTCCTGGGACCCATGGCAGATCAGATCGACCCCGCAACCGAAGAGCAGCAGGCTGCTGCAGAACCTGGAGCCGACGGAGTAGCGCCCGAGGGTAGCTCACGGAAACTGCTCCTGCTTATGGTGCCCCTCGTCTGCACCATGCTGGCGGGTGGCGCCTACCTGGCGGTGACGCAGTACCCCGCGCTCTCCCAGGCCAGCGCCATGCTGAGCTACGACCCAAGCGCGCCACCCGACTCGCTGATTGAGTATGGCGTATTTCTTGAAATGGAAAACCTTGTCGTAAACCCCGCCGGCTCCGACGGCCGCCGCTACCTCATGGTCAGCATTGGGCTTGAAGCCGAGCGACAGGCGATTCTCGACGAAACCGAATCCCGCGACATCGTCATTCGAGACCTCATCATCCGTTCCCTGAGCAACCGCACGGCCGAAGAACTCTCCGACATCCGGCGCCGCGAGGAAATAAAAGAGGCGCTGGTAGAGGAAATAAATACCGTACTGCGTCGAGGAGACATTACCCGACTTTACTTTACGGAGTACGTATTGCAGTGACCCATCGGCCGTGGCCCGTTCCCTATGTCCAAACCCCTGAGCCAACAAGAGATTGACGCGCTGCTGTCCGTGAAGGATGACGAGGGCGGCGGAGGGGAGGGCTACGACCTGAACATGCTGGGGGGCGGCAGTGCCGACGATGACGACCGTATTCAGCCCTACAACTTTAAGCGGCCGCGGCTCTTTTCGCAGGAGCAGATGCGCGTGCTTACGTACGTGCACGAGTCGTTTGCCCGGGACCTCTCCGTCTACCTCTCCGCCCAACTCCGCACGATTGTGGAGATCAGCCTGACGGCGGTAGACCAAGTGCTGTACTCCGAGTACGTGATGTCCAGTGCCGCTCCATCAGCGCTCTACGTGGTCGAGGCACAGGAGCTCAACCACAACGTGGTCTTCGAAATCGACCCTTCGCTCGTGATTTACACGGTGGAGAAGCTCTTTGGCGGACCGGGCGAGTTTATGCAGTCCTCGCGCGAGGTCTCACAGATCGAACAGCGCATCATGAGCAAGGTAATGGAACGCGCCTTTCGCGAGCTGGAACAGTCGTGGCAGCAGGTGAATGATCTCCACCTGGAGGAGGTTGCCTTTGAGTCGAACGCCGAGTTTGTGCAGATCATCCCGGGGGTGGAGCCGGCCCTGGTGGCTACCTTCGAGGTGTGGATCTACGAGCAGCGATCGTTTCTCAACATCTGCTATCCGTACATCATGCTGGAGAAGATGCTGGGGCGCGCGGGGCTCAAGCAGTACATTTCCAGCGCTACCTCCCCGGCGCCGCCCGAGGAGCGCGCCACCTTCGAAGACGGCCTGCACGATGTAGAAGTGGAGCTTCGCGCCGAGCTGGGCCGGAGCACCCTCCCCCTCACCGAGCTGCTGGCCCTGGAGGCGGGCGATGTCATCCCGCTCCAGCGCCGCACCACCGAGCCCATGCACGTGCTGATTGGCAACGCAACCAAGTTCAAAGCGTCCGTCGGGAAGACCGGCAAGTACCGCGCGCTCCGCATCCTCGATGTTTTTGAAACCCCTGCCCCACCCGTTCTCCATGACACAGACGATGCTTAATACCGCGCTTGATGAAGCCCAGCAGGCGCTAAACAGCTTTCTGGTAACGCTTCTCGGCGACGACGAAGAGATCGCTGCGGAGGCCCCCTCCACCATGGCCCTGAGCGACCTGCAGGCCAATGAGGACGGCTACCTCCTGGCTGTTGGTACGCCTGAGGGCGGGGCCGCGCCGTTTGTGGTGATGCTGGCCCCATCGCTCGTGCCGCTCATTTCGGAGCCCATGATTGGGGAGCCGATGACGCCCGACGACACCGGAGCCGCCGACCTATTGCAGGAGGTGCTGGCGCAGGCCCACGGCGCCGTCCGTTCGCACCTCTCTGGGCATGACATCGCGCTGCCCGCCGCCACGTTTGAACTGGTGGCGGACGGGAGCGCGCTTCCCGCGGCGGTTCTGCCGGAAACCCTCGCCAGTATCAGCTTCCGGTTTGCCTCGAATCCGCACCAGGACGGCCGCCTGGTGATGGCCCCGCTACCCGAGGAGGACGCTGGCGCGGCAGGGGCGCAGGCCGCCCAGCCCCAGCAGCAGGGGGCCGGAGGCGGAGGAGGAAACACCGCCGCTCGTCCCAGCGCTAACGTAAACCCCGCCTCCTTTCCCGACCTGGGCGAGCCGACGGCACAGAGCGGCGGGGCCGGCAACCTCGATATGCTGGCCGATGTGGAGCTGGAAATCACCGTAGAGCTGGGCCGCCGCCGCCTGCCGCTGGCCGACGTCCTGGACCTCTCTATCGGCAGCATTGTGGAACTGGAAAAACTGGTTGGCGAGCCGCTGGAGATCTACGCTAACGGGCGCCTCATCGCGGAGGGCGAAGCGGTCGTCATTGATGAACAATTCGGCGTCCGCATCACCCGCCTGACGTCGCATAAGCAACGGAAGAAGGCGTTTATGTAGGGTGTGGGGGTGTGGGGGTGTGGGGGTGTGGGGGTGTGGGGGTGTGGGGG
>LKNB01000092.1 GCA_001564055.1 Rhodothermaceae bacterium Tc-Br11_B2g6_7 | reverse complement strand
ACTCGGGGCTATAGCTTCGTTTGCTCATGGTAGTGGTCTGATCTTGTTCGTTTGGGGTAAGATACGACCACTGCAACCCAACGTCACCTTAGCCCACCAACCAGTACAGCTTTAGGGGCGCACCTCATCCTCACCCGATCCTACGGTTGTTAGGCTCAACACCTGCGTGGCATCCCTCAACAACTGTGTTCTCGCCGTAAGAAGTATGCTGTTGTAATTTTTGAAGGTTCTTTGTAGTGTTACAAAGGTAGTACCGTAGTTTCCGGTTCTTGCCGTTCCGTTGTTTCATCGTAGGCCATGACATGGCGCAGCGCCCCTCATCTCAGATTGAGGTGCTTTCAAGTAACGGGGGCACCGACTCGTCGAGCAATGATTCATCGAACACCGACCGGCCGCGAAGCCGATTCAGGGCGTGGCATGGCGCCGGCCTTGTGTTGCTATTCGCTGTTGGAGGATTGTTACTGTACGGCTTCTGGCCTATGCTGATGGGCACGGTGGAGGAGGACGAGCGTCCGGACGTGGAAGAGGCCGCGGTGAGCGGGGCGCAAATTGAGGTGGTGGAGGTCACCCCTGTTGATTTCCCGTTGCGGGCAGAGGCCACCGGCGCGCTCGCCCCGTGGCGGCAGAGCGCTGTGAGTGCGGAAGCTGGCGGACGCATTGTAGAACGGCCAGTGGAGGAAGGGCAGCGTGTGGCTGCCGGTGCGGTGCTCTACCAACTGGATGACCGCGACGTGCGCATTGAGCTGGAGGAGGCCCGCTCGGACCTGCTGCAGGCGCGCGCCGAGTACGGGGTGGCGCTGCGCCAGGGCGACGTGGTGCTTGCGCCCCCAGACACGTCGTTTGTAGCGGAGCGCCGGGCAGCCTTTGAAGATGCCCAGGCCGCCCATGCCCGCGGCGAGATCTCGGACGCGGCCCTACGGACGGCGCGGCGCCAATATGAAGCCGCGCAGGTACTCACCGGGCGCGACCGCTCCGCCGTGCAGGCGGCGGTATCGGGCCTGGCCGCCGCCGAGCAGCGCCTGGAGCGGGCCGAGCTGGCCCTGGAGCGCACGCGCGTCACCGCGCCCTATGGCGGCCGCATTGCCGACCTCGAAGCGGAAGTGGGGCAGCGGGTGGGCGCCGGGGAGGAGGTCGCCAAGCTGTTAGATGACGGCCGCATGAAGGTGCGCGTCGATGTGCTGGAGAGCGACCTCGTGCGGATGACGGAGGGGGGCACGGTGCGTGCTCGGCTGCCGGCGCTCGACAACCGCATCGTGGAAGGCACCATCCATGCCATCAACCCGCGTGTTGATCCGGCTACCGGGACCGGCCGCGTCACGGTCGCCGTCCCGAACACGGATGGGCGCCTGGTGGGGGGGCTGTTCGCCTATGTGGAGCTGGAGACGGAGCGCCTGCCCGACCGTCTCGTGGTGCCTGCCGATGCCGTGCTGGTGCGGCAGGGCCGCGACCTCGTCTTCCGCGTAGACGACGGTCGCGCCGAGTGGGTCTACGTGGAGGTCGGCGCGCGCTCCGGCGACCACGTGGAAATCACCGACGGCCTGCAGCCGGGCGACCGGGTCGCCGTTGCCGGCCACTTCGCCCTCGCGCACGATGCGCCGGTGGAGGTGGCGGAGGTGCGGGAGGTGGCGCCGTAGGTTCGGTAGGGAGGATGGTTTGAGTGTGGGGGGAGTTTGTTGGGTATGGGAGTATGGGGGTGTGGGGGTAAAGATGAGTTAGCAAGATTCTGATAGGTGGGTGATGGTAACTACATTTAGGGAATTGCGGGTGTACCGGGAGGCGTTTCTTGCGGCGCGGCGGATTTTCCATGTGTCGAAGCAGTGGCCGAAGGAGGAACGGTACGCCCTTACCGGCCAGATCAGGCGATCGTCGCGCTCGGTGAATGCCAACATCGCGGAAGCCTGGCGCAAGCGCCGGTATCGAAAGCACTTCATCAGCAAGCTATCCGACGCGGATGCCGAAGCGGCCGAAACCCGTGCCTGGCTCGACTTTGCGGTTGACTATGCCTACATCTCCGATGAAATGTACGTCGACCTGGATGCCGCCTACGATCAGGTGCAATCTGGTCTCGTTGCTATGATGCGAGACGCCCCCCGCTGGTGCGGCCCCGCCAAAACCGTCCGCGAAGAAATGCCCACCTACTTCACAGACGAAAAGACACCCCTCAAGTAAAAAACACACCACCCCCAAACCCCCAAACCCCCCACCGTCCCCAAAAGCCCCACCCCACAACTCCAGCAACAAGTCCCCCAAACAAAAAAGCCGCTAAATGAAGAACCTAATCGCCTGGTGCCTGCGCCGTCCGGTGACGGTGGTGGCCGGCTGCATCTTTGTCGTGGTGCTGGCCTCGGTAGCGTATGTGCGCCTGCCGGTGGCGCTGCTGCCCGACCTCCGGTTTCCGTCGTTGGCCGTGTGGACGGCCTACGCCGATGTGCCGCCGGAGCGCGTGGAGCGGACCGTCACGCAGCGGGTGGAGGAAGCGGTATCCGGCACGCAGGGGCTCCGCCGGGCTACCTCGCGCAGCCAGCTGGGCGGCAGCCTCGTACAGCTCGACTTCGGGTGGAACGTGAACCTCGACCTGGCGCTGCTGGACGTGCGCGAGCAGATCGACCGCCTCGGCGATGCCCTGCCCGACGACGTGGAACGGCCTGTGGTGCTCCGCCTCGACCCCAGCGACCGGCCCATCATGATGGTGGCGCTCCGGCAGACCGGGCCGCAGGAGCTGACGCCGGTCTCCGAACGTGGCCCACCGCAGGATGCGCTCGCGCCAAGGCCTACCCTTGAAGCCCCGCAGGATCTCGTCGCGCTCAAGCGGCTCGGGCAGGAAGTCGTCAGCCGCCGCCTGGAGCAGCTAAGCGACGTGGCCCGGGTGCGCGTTACCGGCGGGCATGAGCCCGAGGTAGACGTCCGCATCAACATGGAGCGGATGAACGCGCATGGCGTCAGCATTAACCAGGTGCGGCAAAGCCTGCAGGCGGCCAACGTGGCCCTCCCCGGCGGCGTTATCCGGCGTGGGCCGTTTCGGTACGCGGTGGAGGTCAGCGGCGAGTTTGAGTCGATTGACGACATCGCCTCTACCGTGGTGGCCCGAACCGGCCAGACGCCACTCCGCCTGCGCGATGTCGCGACCGTACGGGAGGGCGTGGCCGAGCGGGGGGGGCTCGTGCGGCTGGATGGCGCCGAGACGCTGCTACTGCTTATTGAGCGCCGCCCGGACGCCAACACCGTCCGGGCAGCAGAGCGCGTACGCACGACGCTGGACGAGCTACAGGCAGAGCTGCCCGGGGTGCAGTTGGACGTCGTTGTGGACGAAAGTACCTTCATCGAAGAAGCCATCGGCGGCGTCACGCAGGCCGTGTGGCTGGGTGGACTACTGGCCATTGTGGTGCTCTTTGCGTTCTTGCGGCGGCCGCGGGCCCTCATCGCGGTGGCTGTCGCGGTCCCGCTCTCCCTTGCGCTCACCCTCGCGCTGTTCGATCTGCTGGACGTCACCTTCAACCTGATCTCGCTCAGCGGCCTGGCCCTGGGCGTGGGGTTGCTCGTCGATAACGCCATCGTCGTCGTCGAAAACATCGCGCGGTTGCGGGAAGAGGGCCGCTCCCCCCTTGATGCCGCCCGCGACGGCACAGCCGAAGTGGCCGGCGCCATCACCGCCAGCACGCTGACCACGATCTCCGTCTTCCTGCCCCTGACCCTGGTCGAAGGCCTCGCGGGGCGCCTCTTCCGCGATCAGTCGCTCGCGGTCGTCTGCTCGCTGCTGGCATCGCTCCTGGTGGCCCTCACCGTGGTGCCCCTTATCGCCTCGCGGGAAAAAGCGCCCGCAACGGATACCCAGGAGCCCGCGCCGAAGGAGCGCCTCGGCCGGGTCATGGCGCTGTACGAGCGGATGCTGACCTGGAGCCTGGACCACCGGGGCGCGGTGGTGGGCGGCGCCCTTACCGTATTGATCGGCGCTGGGGCGCTCGGCTACGTGCTGCCCCGCGAGGTGGTGCCGCCCACGGACCAGGGCCGGGTGGAGGTGGCCCTCAGCCTACCGTCGGATGCCGACCTCCCGCTGGTGGACGCCCGCGCCGCGGCCGTCGACCGCCGCATTCGGCAGCTGGGCGGCGTGCGCCACGTGCTGGCCGACCTTGGCGAGCGCGACGAAGCGCGGTTGGAGCTCGACCCGCGTCCGCCCTACGAGGGTAACCTCACCCTGCTACTGGACGCCGGGCAGCGCGCCGATGCCATGCTCGACCGCCTCCGCACCCTCCCCGTGCCCGGCGACGTGCAGGTCGAAGCGCGCTCCATTCCCACCCAGCTGGAGCAGCTCCTGACGACCGAAGAGGCGGCCCTCATCATCGACCTCGTCGCCGACGAGCGGCGCGATGCTGAGCGGTTTGCCGATCAGATGGTGGAGCGCCTCCGCACCGAAGGGGCCCTGGCCAACGTGCGGCGCGCCGACGCGCGTTCGCTGCCCGCCTACCGGCTCACCTTCGACCGCGACCGCCTGGCCCGGCATCGGGTGGATGTGCAGACCGTGGCGTCGTACCTCGAAGCCGGCGCCCGCGGCCGGCAGGCCACGGAGCTGCGGACCATCAACGAAGAGATTCCCATTGTCATGCGCTCGGCCGAGTTGGGCTCCATTGAGCGCCTGCTCCGCCAGCGCATCCCGACCGACGCCGGCCCGCTGCCGCTGAATGTGTTTGTGCAGGCGGAGTCCGTGGAGCTCCCCTCCGCGCTCATACGGGAAGGGCAGACGCCTGTGGTGCGCCTGCTCGCCGACCTGCCGACGGGCGGCGACCTGGCCGCGGCCGAGCGGGTCACCCAGGCCGCGTTTGCCGAGGTTCTGCCCTCCCAGGTGCGGGGCCGTGTGGGGGGCGCTACGGATGCGTTTCAGGATAGCCTCCGGGCGGTGCTCCTGAGTCTGCTGATCAGCCTGCTGCTTGTCTACCTCATCCTGGCCGCGCAGTTCGAGCACCTGCTGCAGCCGTTCGTCATCCTGATGGCCGTACCGCTCGCTGCTGCCGGCGTGGCCCTCGTGCTCTACCTCACGCAGCAGACCGTCAACCTGATGAGCCTCACGGGGTGTGTGGTGCTGGTGGGCATCGTGGTGAACGACGCCATCATTAAGGTGGACTTCATCAATCAGCGCCGCGAGCTCGGCATGCCCATGCGCGAGGCCGTCATGGCCGCCGGGCGCGACCGCCTCCGGCCCATCCTCATGACCACCGTCACCACCGTGCTGGGCCTCCTTCCGCTGGCCATCGGCCTGGGCGTCGGCGCCGAGCTCCGCGCCCCGCTGGCCATCGCCATCGTCGGCGGCCTGCTGAGCGCCACCGTGTTGACGCTCATCGTGGTGCCCGTGCTGTACACGTTCCTCGCGCCGCGAAGGCGGTCGTTGGTGTGAGGGTGTTGGCACTATGATCCGCAAGTATAGCGTCACAGCGCCGCAATGACGCTAAGCTAATATGCGTACCCCAGAAATCTCTGTTCCAACGACTAATTTACTGTATAGAGTATGATACATCGCATAACACATCGGTTACAATTATGACTTGCGTATGTAATCGGGGGGGTATAATAAGTTGTTGGTGTTCCACAGCAGGTTACTGATGTGAGATCGCATGCGCTTCCCTCCTCTTAATCGCACCGTCTATCACTTCGTGCCGACGTTGCCATGACGCTTGAGCGCGCAAAGCTGGGAGCTGCGACTCTGCTGTTTCTCGCTGGTGCCGTGTTGTGGATGGCGTCGGTCACCGGGGAGAGCGATGCTGTCACTGTTGCGCCGGAGCCAGTGCAGCTTACGTCCCTGGTGCAGCCTCTGGAGGCATCGTTGCATGCGGAGCCGTTCGAGGACGTAGGTGCTCGTGCTGAGCCGGTCGGCGTTTTTGTGCTCCCGGTGGGCAATTGCCCGCCCCCGCTGATTGCTGTGGATGCCTACACGCACCTGCTGCAGGAGCTACTGCCAGCGGAAGAGGCCGAGGGGCTTGTGATTGCGCTGGTGAATGAGGATGAACGCGTCGCCGAGCGGTACGCCCGTATTCTGGAGTTGCCGCTGCCTGTTGTTACCGCACGCAAGATGGAGGAGTTAGTAGGGAGCTCTCGGGAGGAAGTACCTATCGGCCTGTACTTGCAGCCGCCAGGTGAGCCCCTGCGCTACGTACCTCTGATCCCGGGCATCGCGTCGGACCAGCGTCAGAAGTTGTTGACTTATGCGGTGGAAGGATTCTCGTTGTAATCACTTACGAACTGGTAATCAAATCATGACGAATCTATCATCAATAGACATAGTCTTACTGTTTGCAGTATTTGTGTTTAGCATGGGAGTAGCATCTTACAATATAACTGAAGCTCAATCAGTTGATCCCATTGACGAGAATGGATGGTGTGTCAGGTGTCAGGACACTGGATGTTTATTTGGTGCTTTCGGGTTTACAGAATGCCAAGAAAAATTCGGAAGCTGGTGTGAAAATGAAGGTGGAGATTTTTGTACGGTAGATGTGCAATAACCTACAAATAAAATCATGTGCGGGTTTTACTGATATGAAAAAGGCAAGGCATCAAGTAACTCTGTGGGAGTATTGCCATCACAAGAGCTATGCTTCACACTCTGCTCGGCGACCCTGAATGACTTTATTACTCGGGTGCTCTGCGTAACGGGCAATTTCCTGACCTCTTACCTCGGTGGAAGTCGCTTGCGCAAGCGCGTCCTGTCGGTGTTGACTCCGTTTAAAAAGAAAATGCACGAGAAAGTATCTTCGTCGTTCATTCTAATACAGAAGAGGCGTCGCATCGAGACTGTAATTGGAGTAAGTCATTAGGCAGTTTCAGGCGGAAAAGGTCTGTGCACGTGAACGGTGGCCGATCTACGCGCGCTCGACCCGTAAAATCACCAGTTACACGAGGGCTACTTGCTCTGTCGCGAGCACGGTCTTACCCCCTTGCGCTTCGCCGCATTGATTACCGATTGAAAATACTCGCACAATGTGCTGAGTACGGAATATGTAAACACAGGCTCCAAACCATTAAACGTATACGTTCAGTAAATATTATACAGTGTGTAACACTAACATTAATAATAAAACTCTGTGAAACATAATCTATACGTTATATTAATTATCCTGCTTATTTCGGGGTGTGGAAATGACGGGACAAATGACTATAATTATATTGATGTGAGTATATCCGAGGCAAATTCTATTGGTCTCGGAAGCAGTAAAAATGACTTGCTTGGAGCGCCTGTTATGGTCAGGGTAAGTAACGATGGAGATGTGTATGTTGCGGATCGTGACTTATTGACTATACGTATATTTGATAAAAACGGGAAATGGATTCGAGATATTGGGCAACGTGGTGAGGGACCCGGAGATTTCCAGTCCATATCTTCTATGGATATAGACGAATATGGGAAATTATATGTTACAGATATTTTAAACCGCCGTTTTGATAATTTTAAGTCAACCGGTGAATATGTTGATTCGGTACCCCTACGTGTTGGAAAAGAGGACTACGTACTGCCAGGTACAATAAGCCTAATAAACGATAATAGATTTATTGCTATCGGCAATAGATTAGGGGATAAAGAGGTAGCAGGGTTGCATATCGTTAAGATGCGGGAGCACTTAGAAGTAATGGAAACAGTGCTTGCTGTTGATACGCTCACGTACGCGAACGAGGTAACACAGCGTTTTGAGCGTAGTGGCAGTGGATCACTGCTCGTATCGGAAAATCATGATATCGTGTACGCTCCGAAATACTACCAGGGGACATTGTGGCACCTCGCGCATGACGAGAGTACGAATAGCTGGATAACCAAGCGCCGAATGACGGGCGTCGTGAATAGCGATTTGGCCTTAGAGGAAATTTCCCCAGATGACTTTGACCCACACCATCCGCAGCATTTAATGATGCGGATTATTTCTACGCAAGAGGGTCGCATTGCCGCAAGAATAAACAATATGTCAGTTGGGCTCCATGAAGACAGTGATGGATTTCTGTATCACTTCACTCATATTCGGTC
This sequence comes from Rhodothermaceae bacterium Tc-Br11_B2g6_7, assembly GCA_001564055.1. Lineage (GTDB taxonomy): Bacteria > Bacteroidota > Rhodothermia > Rhodothermales > Salinibacteraceae > Tc-Br11-B2g6-7. Next base: position 658 of record LKNB01000092.1, on the reverse strand, counting down.
AGCCAACGGCATCGACTATGACTTTGGTGTAGAAGTCTTCTCCCCTGATGGTGAGCTCCGGGGATATAGCACCTTGCCACAGATTGGAAGAAGCGAACCGGTCATATACCCTTATCTTGTTCAATCTACGGATAAGCAAGGTCGCTTTTACCTGAACGACCGGTATGCTACCCCACCAGCCATCCATATAGTAAAACTTTCATTTGAAACTGCTAAACCCTAATTCGACACATCTGGTGATTGGGTTACTGTTACATGTATCGAATACGCCTAAAGTATACCGCCTGATCCACGTATAAAACCAAACTTAAAGGTTTGAGATGAAGAGAACAACAATTACGAATACTGTCCTCCTGGTTGCCCTTTTTGTATTTTGCATGGGTCTTGGATCCTATGGGCTTGCGGGTTCACAAGCTTCTGCTGAGCCTAGATACGAAGGCGATCAGGGGATCGAAATGGTTTACTGCTTTCACTGTCCATCGTGCGCTGTCACATCCGTAGGCTCAATGCATTGCAGAGGTGGAAGGTGCTGGGCTCTGTACCCGACAAAAAAATGAACGGGCCCAGCAGAGCGCTGTAGAGGGTAATTCATTCGACAGAAACACCCACCTACAGCTCTCGCCGGGCCCATGAAGTACTATCGGTCGCTCACAGACTT
>LKNB01000040.1 GCA_001564055.1 Rhodothermaceae bacterium Tc-Br11_B2g6_7 | reverse complement strand
TCTAAAATATCGGTTTTTAGTCTATTTTCATCTGAACACGATATTACGGCAATCAAACTGCACAATAAAAAGCATGTTGTAAAATGTCTCATATTAAGCAATAAACTTTACAGCATTTCTGCTCAGCAGCTATGGCTATGCTTGGAATAAGTAGAAAAATAGCGATCGGCACCAGAAGCAAGTACTTCTCCATTTTAGCCCTCCATGGTTCAGTGGAAATTAGTTGAGTTTACGCACCCAAAGACTACCCCATCCCACCGCTCACATGCAATAACTTCACATGAAGAGGGCATGAACAATAACTCGTTTAAACAGGTGCCCCGCTGTGTGTAATATCTAACTCGGGTCACCCAGTGCGGCACGGCACGCCGTGCTGCTACGTATCGGTTTCTGGACTCATCGTCTCTTCGTTTCCTGCCCTTTCTCTGAACCCTACACACCGCGACGCACCGCCGTGCGCCGCTACACGTCCTTGCCTCGTGTCTTAGGTTCTTCGTTTCCTCGCACCCGCCTTCGTCTGCAATCGGCTGGCGCCGATTTGCGCTCAGGCTGACGGAGGTGTGGCTCGTTTCTTAACGATCTCCAATTTTCACACGGCGACGCGGCCAATCGGCACGACACGTCGTGCCGCTACGCATCGTCTCTTCGTTTCCAACCGAGAACCCCCACACTCCCACACCCCCAGACCCCCACACAGAGACGCAGCACCGCTGCGTCGCTACAGGTCGATTCCTCGCGTCCGCCCCTACACAGCCACCCGCGCACGCGAACCTACACCGTAACCCACCCTCCACACTTCCACCCCGCGCCGCCCGCATCAATCGGCAGCAGCAAGCGTTGCACGAAGGCTATTGTTTTCACGACCATCCCGTCCTGCTATGCCCGCCAGTCCTGCTGCTGCCTCCGGCACGCCCGTCGCCGCGGTGGCCTCCGCCGATGCACGCGAAGAAGCCCGCCGTAGCATCGTCATCCGTGGCGCGCGCCAGCACAACCTGAAAGACATCAGCGTGACGCTCCCGCGCGGCAAGCTGATCGTCGTGACGGGGCCGTCGGGCTCGGGCAAGTCAAGCCTGGCGTTCGATACCATCTACGCGGAAGGCCAGCGGCGGTACGTGGAAAGCCTCTCGGCGTACGCGCGGCAGTTTCTGGAGCGGATGGACAAGCCCGACGTGGACCTCATCACGGGACTGGCGCCGGCGATCGCCATCGAGCAGAAGGCGCCCTCGAAGAACCCGCGCTCCACGGTGGGCACGCAGACGGAGGTGTACGATCACCTGCGGCTGCTCTACGCCCGCGTGGGCAAGACCATCTCGCCCGTGAGCGGCAAGCTGGTCACCCAGGACAGTCCGCGGAGCGTGGCCGAGACGCTGCAGCATGAACTGGACGACCGCACGCGCTTCTACCTGTGCTTCCCGGTGCCGGAGCACAAGGACACCACCCTCACCGACGAGCTCACCGCCCTCCTGGAGCGCGGCTACTTTCGCCTCTTGCTCCTGCCCACCGAAAAACAGGCCGACGACGGCAAGCGGCCGGAGGTGCTGGACCTCAACGAAACGCCCCCGGAGAAGGCCATTTACTACGGCAGCGACCGCCTGCTGGTGGTGGCCGACCGCTTGGCCATCCGCAAGGGCAACGAAGAGACGCTCACCCGCATCGCCGACTCCACCGAGCACGCCTTCCGCGAGGGCGGCGGGCGGTGCCTCGTGCAGGTGATGCCCCGCGACGATGATGCACCCACGCCAGAGCCGCAGCGCTTCAGCGAACACTTCGAACGCGACGGAATGACGTTCCAAGAGCCCACGCCGCAGCTGTTCGCCTTCAACAGTCCGCTCGGCGCCTGCCCGGAGTGCGAGGGCTTCGGCAGCGTCCCGGGCATCGACGAAGACCTCGTGGTGCCCAACAAGGACCTCTCCATTCGCCAGGGCGCCCTCGCTCCCTTCCGCACGGATAAGTGGAGCAAGCACTTCCGCACGCTCATCCGCGTATGCGCGGAAGAGAGCATCGACATCGACACGCCCTACCGCGACCTGCCGGACAACGTCCGTACCATGCTGTGGGAAGGCCGTGGCGACTACATCGGGCTCACGCCGTTCTTCGAGTTCCTCTCCAAGAAAGCGTACAAGATGCACTACCGCATCTTCCGTGCGCGCTTCCGCGGCTACTTCCCGTGCCCGGCGTGCGACGGATACCGGCTGCGCAAGGAGGCGCTCTACGTGCAGGTGGGCGGCAAGCACATCGGCGAGGTAGCGGCGATGACCACCGCCGAGGCGCGTGCCTTCTTTGAGGACGTCAGTCTCACGCCCTACGAGGAAGAGGTGGCGGGGCGCGTACTGGAGGAAATCCGCAAGCGGCTCAAGTACCTGGTCGAGGTGGGGCTCGACTACCTCACGCTCGACCGCCTCGCGCAGACGCTCTCCGGCGGCGAGGCACAGCGCATCAACCTGTCGACCTCGCTTGGCTCCTCGCTCGTCGGCTCCCTCTACGTCCTCGATGAGCCGACCATCGGCCTGCACCCGCGCGACATCGACCGGCTCACGTCCATTCTCGAGAACCTGCGCGACATCGGCAACACGGTCATCGTGGTGGAGCACGAGCCCGAGCTGATGCGCCGCGCCGATGTGCTCGTGGACCTCGGGCCGGGCTCCGGGCGCTACGGAGGCACCGTCACCTTTCAGGGCAGCTACGAAGATATCCTGGACGATGACGAAAGCCTCACAGGCGCCTACCTGAGCGGCCGCAAGAACGTACCGGTGCCGACCGAGCGCCGACCGTTCGACCCCGAGCGTGTCGTTCGGGTGGAGGGCGCCCGGCAGCATAACCTGAAGAATATCGACGTGGAATTCCCCCTCGGGATGATCTGCTGCGTGACGGGTGTTTCGGGCACCGGGAAGTCGACCCTTGTGCATCAGACGCTCTACCAGGCGCTGCTGCGCCGGATGGGCCAACAGAGCGAGGAGAAGATGGGCGCGCACAACGCGGTGCGCGGGTATGCGCACATCGACCAGGTAGAGATGGTGGACCAGAGCCCGATCGGGCGGACGCCGCGCTCCAACCCCGCCACCTACACAAACGCGTTCGACGGCATCCGCGACCTGCTGAGCGACACGTACCAGGCGCGCCTGCGCGGACTCAAGCCCGGCTACTTCTCGTTCAACGTGCCGGGCGGCCGCTGCGAGCAGTGCAAGGGCGAGGGCGTGGTGAAGGTCGAGATGCAGTTTCTGGCCGACCTCTACCTGGAGTGCGAGGCCTGCGGCGGCAAGCGCTACAAGCAGGACGTGCTCGACATCACCTACAACGGCAAGAACGTCCACGACATCCTGTCGATGACCGTCGACGAAGCAGCAGAGTTCTTCGCCGACGAAGCCACCGTCGTTAACCGCCTGACGCCGCTGCAGGCCGTGGGCCTCGGCTACCTGACGCTCGGCCAGCCCTCCACCACGCTCTCCGGCGGCGAGGCGCAGCGCATCAAGCTGGCCTCCCACCTCAGCAAAGGCCGCAGCAGCTCCGCCTCCGACCGCACGCTCTACCTCTTCGACGAGCCCACCACCGGCCTCCACTTCGACGACATCCGCAAGCTGATGGACGCCTTTAACGCGCTGGTGGACGAAGGGCACTCCGTCATCATCGTGGAGCACAACCTCGACGTACTGAAAGGTGCCGACTGGATCATCGACCTCGGCCCCGAGGGCGGCGTCAACGGAGGCGAAGTCGTCGCCGCCGGCACCCCAGAGGACCTGGCCACGATCGACGAGAGCCATACCGGGCGGTGGTTGCGGGCGGTGTTGTGATTGCGTAGAGACGCAGCGGTGCTGCGTCTTGTGTGGGCGTTTGGGGGTGTGGGGGTTCCCGTTTGGAGACGAGGAAACGATGAGACGAAGAAACGACGCGTAGCGGAAAGACGTGTAGTGGCAATTGGCAACCCCCATCCTGCCGTCGGGCGATCAAGATGCCGATGGGGCCATGGTTGAACGAGAAATAGACACGTAGCGACGCAGCGCTGCTGCGTCGATGTGCTTAAATCCACGGCAAAACCCATAAGGGCACAACATGTCGTGGCAGATTGTGGCGCACGGCCGTACGTCGGGCGATTCGGTAGAAAGCGGCAGCCCGATGCTACCACGCACACACCGCCCGCAGCGCCTGCCGATCAGCCGCAGTGAGGCGAGACAGGCCCGTATTGTGTTCACTCAGTTGGTAGTGCATGAGGGCCGCCGGATCGGACACGTGATCGATCCCGAGCGCGTGCCCCAGCTCATGAGCCAACACCTGCCGAAGGTCGGCCCGGTCCTTGAATTGATACACCGTGATGGACCGCCGGACGGCGCGGTTGCTGCGCTTGTGCAAATAGACGCCCTTGTTGTAGCCCCCGCCCCGGGCAAACTGGTCGTTGTACCGACGCACCTGCCGGTTCAACGTCTCCGTCATCTGATTCAGCCGGCTTACCCTCGCGTTAAACTGCCGACGGAGACGTTCCACCCGCTCGTACTGCGCGTCCACTTGCTGGCGGAGCGCGGTAATGGCTTCTGACTCCCGCTCCAAAGCTTTCACGCGTTCCGGGGTGCGTTCGATCTCACCCGTGTTGACGGCGACCACGACGCTGTTGTGACGCTCAAGGCGGCGCTCCACGTAAGCCAGCTGATCTTCGTAGCGCGCACGAGCCGTGCGAAGCGCGTGCTCTCGGGCTTCGTGCGCCTCCACCAGCGCGGCGTGCCGGGCGCGGACCTCTTCAAGCGCTTCCTGCGCCCGTTGCTGTGCCTCCCACGTGCCCTGCCGCTCGTCGTAGGTCAGGTTGATGAGCAGCTCCCCTGCCGGGTCGTACCGGAACAGCGGGCGGGGCGCAAGGTCCTCCCAGAGCGCTGCAGCCTCCGCCGTCACCTCGCGCAGCGCCTCAGACGAAAGCCCAAACCGGGGATCGACCTCCCCCATGCGATACGTCAGGGGAATGGGACAGTCGTCCCCCTGGTGCGCCTGCGATAAAGCGGGCGTATTGACCAGCCTCGGGCCTGCGATCCACAGCACCGTTGCAGCAGCCAGGGCCATCAGCAGGAAGGCAGTAGCGAGGCGAGCCATGCGTACAGAAGACGAATGAAGCAGGTACCGCAGCAACAGGACAAAAAGCGTTCCGCATGGATATGACAGCATTGATACACGGCCACGGGCCGGTAGCTGTCACTCTGCCGAAGCTCTTTCGTTAAGCAAGTTAACATCTTTTACTCATCTTTTTTCCGCACATATGCCAACCACAACCACACAAGCAACCCTTGGCGGGGGCTGTTTCTGGTGTCTGGAAGCCGTCTATCAGGAAGTCGCCGGGGTTCAACGCGTCGTTTCGGGGTATGCCGGCGGCCACGTCGAAGACCCTTCCTATAGGGCCGTTTGCCAGGGCACCACCGGGCATGCCGAAGTCGTGCAAATCACATACGACCCGGAAGTGATTACCTTCCGTGAGCTGCTGGAAATCTTCTTCGTGATTCACGACCCCACGCAGCGGAACCGTCAGGGCAATGACGTGGGCCCGCAGTACCGGTCCATCATTCTCTACCATAACGACGAGCAGAAAGCCATCGCGAAAGAAGTGATGGAGGAAGTGAACGCCTCCGGCGCGTACGATGCCCCTATCGTCACCGAGCTTACGCGGCTCGATACCTTCTATCCGGCGGAGACCACACACCAGGATTATTATCAGAACAACGCATGGCAGCCGTATTGCCAGGTGGTCATCAAGCCCAAGCTGCGCAAGTTTCGGGAGACGTTTACGGCCAAGCAAAAGGCGTAGCCCGTATCGATGGACACCTCGCCCTCAGGAGAGAATGTAACGAGTCTGTGCCCCACGTTACCTTTAGATAGGAACCTGCGGCATTATCAGCCTACCCAGGTGGCACATCAATGGAGTGCGTAGCTGATGTGCCGGGACGGCTGATTGCCTATTCCGTATCGGCACAGCATCTATTTACCAGGTTTTTTCCATGACGACTTCTCCCAACCCTCCGGCTTCCAACGGCACCGGAACTGCCGATCCATCGGCGTTGCGCCTGGCCATATTTGCCGGCGCGTACAACCACGTGGCCGATGGGGTCTCGTTGACGTTGAACCGCCTGGTGGCCTACCTGGAAGCGCAGGGGATCCCCGTGCGCGTGATAGCTCCTACAGTGCCTAACCCGCCGGTGGACCACGCCGGCACGCTGTTGCCCGCCCCCTCCATCCCGGCACCGGGCCGGTCGGATTATCGTCTTACGTATAGCCTCTCTGCGGAGGTAGAGGAAGCGCTGGCCCGGTTTAACCCGACGCTCATTCAGGTGGCTACTCCCGACCTGTTGGGGCTGCAGGCCTTGCGCCTCTCAAAGCGCTGGGGCATCCCGCGTGTGGCATCGTACCATACACACTTCAGCTCGTACCTGAAGTACTACCGGCTGGGACTGCTGGAGCCTGCGCTGTGGGGATACCTGCGGTGGTTCTACAATCAGTTTCAGCAGGTGTACGTGCCCTCGCCTTCCATGATGGAGGTCCTTGAAGCGCAGGGGTTCACCTCGGACCTTCGGCTCTGGGCACGCGGCATCAACACGGAGACCTTCCATCCCGAGCAACGATCACTGGACTGGCGCCGAAACCACGGCATTGCCGATGATGAGGTGGTCGTTACGTTCGTTTCGCGGCTCGTATGGGAGAAGGGCCTCGACACGCTGGCCGATACGCTACAGACGTTGGAGCGCCACGGCGTCCCGCACCGTAGCGTGATTGTGGGCAGCGGCCCCGCATATGAATCCCTTCGAGCACGACTTCCGCGCACCATCTTCACCGGCTACCTTGGCGGAGAAGACCTGGGCCGAGCGTACGCTTCATCCGATGTGTTTCTCTTCCCCAGCGACACCGAAGCGTTTGGCAACGTTGTGCTGGAAGCCGCCGCGAGCGGCCTTCCTGCGGTGTGTGCAGATGCAACGGGAAGCAGCTCCATCGTGCAGGACGGGCAAACAGGCTTTCTTGTGCCTCCGGGCAACACCCCTGCGTTCGCTGAGGCCCTTCGCACCCTCATCGAAGATGCAGACCTGCGTCGCCGTTTCGGCAAAGCGGCCCTGGAGCGCTCCAAGCACTTCCGCTGGGATCAAGTGCTGGGCCGACTGTATGGCGACTACCACGACGCCCTTGGTCTACCCCGCCCCACACCCACCGCCGCTACGGCTCCTCTTGCTGTCGACCACTGATTCCCTCTGCCCGTGCGTATTCTATTTGTGTCTCACAGCTTTCCGCCGGCCGACCGGCCCATGGCCAACGTCGGCGGTATGCAGCGCGTAGCTATGGAGCTGTTCCACTCTCTTGACATGCATGAAGGGGTCACTATTGAGCCACTTGTGCTGCGTAGCGCCTGGAAATGGACACCGCTGTTATCGGTGCCCTTTATGGCGAAGGCCATCTTCCAGATTCGCAAGAAAGCCCGCGAAGGCACCATCGACGCGGTGATTTTCTCCTCCATGGTAACGGGCTCGCTTGCGGTTGCCCTGAAAGGAGAACTACGCCGGCACAACGTCCCCATGGCGATCATCGCACACGGGCAGGACGTGACGCTGCCGTTTGCCCCGTACCAGTGGCTCGTGCCGCACACGTTTGCGGCGGCAGACGCTATTCTGCCTGTCAGTACCGCTACGGCGCAGGCGTGCCTTGAGCGCGGCGCGGCAGCAGAGAAGGTGACGGTGGTGCCCAACGGCGTAGACCTCACGCGTTTCGATCAGCCGCGCCACCGGGAGACGGCCCGCCGCGCCCTGATCAAAGGGTTTGGCAACAAGCATAATCTGCCGCAGACCCCAGACGAGGGCCTGCTGCTGTGTAGTGTCGGTCGGCACGTGGAGCGCAAGGGCTTTGCGTGGTTCTTGAACGACGTGATGCCGCTGCTGCCTGATAATGTGCATTACTGGATTGCTGGCTCCGGCCCGGAGACGGAGAGCCTGGAAGTGGCCATTGCGAAGAAGCAGCTTGAGGACCGCGTGCGCCTCTTGGGTCGCATCCCCGAGCGCGAGCTGCGCCTCCTCTACCGCGGCGCTGACCTCTTCATCATGCCCAACATCCCTGTGGAAGGCGACATGGAGGGCTTTGGCGTCGTGATGCTGGAAGCGGGCCTCTCCGGGCTGCCGGTCATTGCGGCCGAACTTGAAGGCATCACGGATGTCATCGACGACGGCGTGAACGGGCGGTTGGTAGAAAGCGGCAATCCGTGGGCCTTTGCCGAGGAAACTTTGAGGTACCACCGCGCGCCGGAGCGCCTGCAGGCTGCCGCTGACCGCACAGCCTCGTATACCGCCGATACTTTTAGTTGGGAAGCCATCGCCCGACGCTATGTGGCGGTGATGCGCACCCTGCTGCAACCCACGGTACCGGTCTCCGGTGATGGTGTGGGCGGCGGCGACGGCTCCTCTGAGCCCACCCTCCTGGACGACGAGCACGTGTGGTCACGGTCGTAGCACAGCACCTCTACCGCAGAAGCCGGCCCTCCTGTGCCCCGGTGTCATCCTCCTCGTTTTAGGATGACGGCTTCGGTACCGATGCCTCTGCCTGCGGCTCTCCTGATGCGCCGTCTCCGGTAAACTCCTGGGTGTCCTCGTCCGCAGAAAGATCTTCCGCGTGCGGGGTTTGGTCACGGTCTTCCAGCCACTGAACAAAGGCCGGCAAGAAGAGAAGGGCGGAGAAAAGGGTCGTGCCTATCCCGATGACGGCCAGGACACCAATGCTGCTGATGCCCGGATGAAAGCTGAGCAGCAGTCCGCCGAAACCGATCATGGTGGTGAGGGCGCCGATGGTCACATGCTCGCCGGTGGAGCGAAGGACACGCCAGAGCGAGCCCGGTCCCTCCTCCCGGTAGCGATGGGCCAGGTGCGCGCCCGCGTCATTCCCAATGCCGACCACGGCGGGCAGCACGATCATGTTGTAGAAGTTGAACTTCAGGCCGAAGAGCTCCATCACCAGCATCATCCAGAGCACCCCTACGCCGAGCGGCAGCATCGCGACCGCGGCCCAGCGGATAGACCCAAAGTTGAGCCACATGAGGAGGGCGACGACGAGAAAGGTCGCAAGAATCATCCACGGCGCTTCCTGCTGCAAGAGCCGCAGCATGTCGGCTGCCACAATGGAAGTAGAGCCGGCGTGGTAGGTTGTCCCATCCTCGGTGACGATCGTGCCCACTTCCTCGGCAAAGGCCATCGACATCCGACCATCGGCCAGTGATACGTTGGGGACGATCATCACGAAATTACCGATGGTGCCATCGCGGGCTTCAAACTGCTGCCGGATGTAGTCCGGCACCTGGGCCACATCGATGGGCGCCGTCGTTTGCGAGGCCTGGCGGAGCCGCTCAAGGTCTTCGTCGTCCGAGTCGCGCAGGTAGCGGCTGTCCAGCAGGTCGCGGAGTTCAGCGATGCGCTCCAGTCGTTCCTGCTGCTGCGCCTCCCGCATCGGGAAGCGTTGCTGCAGGCTTTGCACTTCCTCTACGAGCGAATCGTCTCCCAGCTCGCGCTTGCGCTCCTCAACAGCCCGCGTGACCGCCTCCACCTCTTCTGGGGAGTCGACCACCACGTAGGCAGGGTTGCGCGGCCCAGCCGCGCGCTCGGCCTCGCGGATGACGTCGCGTTTTTCTTCGTAGGCGGTGTACTCCGGCTCCAGCACCCCAAAGTCATATTCAAAGTCCACGCGCGGCAGCAGCACCACCGCAACCACCACCGCCACGATGCTCCCGATGAGCACCGTGCGTGCAGCCGGATAACGCCGGCCGCCGTTGGTGGTCACCTGATAGTCGGCATCCCCTGCCGTAAAGTTGAGCAGCCGCCAGCGCTCCAGGACGGCCAGCAGGGCCGGCATCACCACCGTCATGGCCAGCAGCGCCAGCAACACGCCGTTCCCAGCAATGACGCCAAACTCGCTGAACCCGCGAAAATCGGCAAAATAGAGCACATAAAGCGCCGCCGCCGTGGTGAGGGCGCCAATAGTGATGGCTTGCCCGGTGCCCACGAAGGTGGTTTCTGCGGCCTCCGTAATGGAGGCACCCTCGGCCCGCTCCTCTGTGTAGCGCCCGTAAAAGTGGATCCCGTAGTCAATCCCCAGCCCAAAGAGCACCAGCCCAAGGGTAGAGGTCATCAGGTTGAGGCTGCCAAAGATCAGCGACGCCAACCCGAAGGTCCACGTCAGGCTCATGAGCAGGGGCAGCCCAATCACGAGGGCCAGCACCGGCGCTCGGAAAACGGAGGTGGAGAGTGCACGGGTGGAGTATTGGTACCCGGCTCGGGCGCGGTACGATTTGTAGACGAAGTACAGCGTTACGAACAGGAGCACCGCCAGCACGCCGAGCCCGAACGAACTCATGACGTCATTCGTGATGGTTTGCACCTCTACCAACTGCCGGTAGAGACGGCCGGCCAGTGTTACCTCCATATCAGCATGAAATCCCTGCGGCTCCAGCTCGGCAACGAGGTTCTCCAGCTCACTGTACAGGTCGTCGATAAAGCCAATATCCGTCTGCGCTCCCGTCGGGTAGAAGCGCACGACCAGCGTTGTGCTGTCGTCTGATACCGCGTACTCCGTGCCGACAAGATCATCATAGACGGCATCCAGTGCTGCGATGCGGTCCTCCCCATCCTCGAACTCGTCATCGTCGTCCATCCCAAAGTAGAAGGGGTTGGCCTCCAACGCCGCCTCTTCGATGAGGTCCTCCAGGTACCACATGATGTCGTCCAGCTCGTCATCCGTGGCAAAATAGAGCGCGTTGTTCTCCATGAACTCCGTATCGCGGCGGAATTCGACCCGCGAGAGGAAGGGCTCCGTATCGTTGCGCTGAAGGGCAAGCGCCCGGGGGATAAGCGTTTCGGCAAACGTGCGGTTGGCCTCGAACGAGGGACTGGTGATCCCCACCGCCACCTCGCTCTCGCCGCCTACCGTCTCTTGTAGCCGCTCCAGCGCCTGCACGCTTTCATAGTGCTCAGGTACCAGGTTGGAGAAATCCGTATCGATCCGAAGATCGGAAGCGAAATACAGCCCTGCCGCCGTGAAGGCAAACGCCAGCACCAGCACCAGATAGGCGTGGCGTACCACCCCCCGGATAAATGGGCGCAGGGATTGGAAAGCATCATTCATAAAACGTACAGCAATCTGGCGGGAGACGTTAGCAGACCACCTGTCTGCTACGTGAGGTACAGCCGTTGAATGTTACCTTGAGCCACCCGTTGGCCGCTGGGGTTGCGGGCGGATCTCGAGGGTGCCAAAATCTACCTTGGACCGCGTCTCAGTTTCCGTGGAATCTGTCCATAATGAGATCCCAATGGGCACGTCGGGTGCCGTGCGCCCGAACACATTCTTGTAATCTTGCACCACGTCGCGCTCAATCGTGAGCCAGCGGTCGCCGTGGTCGTCGGCCCCAGAGGAGACGACAATGACGCGCAGCCCAGTAAACTGCACCACGGTGCCTACCGGTAGCGTGCTGCTATAGGTGTACTTAATGCTGCGTGGCAGGCCCAGCCAGTTGGTCTCAAACGTAACATAGAGCGCGGCCCCCGTGTCGTTGAGGCTGTTGCGGTCTTCACGGGCCCCCTCCGGCAGCTCATGCGCACGCCAGGACCACCGCAGGCGCGGGTACTCGTTCAAGTCCCATCGAATGCCGCCGTGCTCGCCATTAGCGGCCATCGACATGCGAATGGCGCGCCCCTGCGATTCACCCCGCAGAAATTTTTCTCCGTTCTCCTCTACTACGTACAGGCGCACGTCATCGTCCATCCGGTCCTCAATGGGCGTGAGCGAGCCATCGCGCTGGGCATACCCCCAGTTGTCGGGCACCCCACCGACCGGTGCGTCCTGAAAGTCCTCGACAACAATGGGCGACTGCTGCGCGTGCGCTGGGTCGAGTGAGGTGTAATGGCCGAGCACAACAAGCAGCGTGATGCTGAGGGCAAGGCGTACAACCGAAGTAGACGACATAGTGGAAAGGATGGGTTTAGAGTCCGCAAGGAGTAGGAGAACGCAGGGATGCGTGTAAACCGTGTGGTTGTTACGACAAGAGGGATGCCAAACCCGAGGGATTGGCAGGGTATTCAAGAAGGCCCGCGCTTCCGGCTACAGTCACCAGTTTGGTGCATGCGTACCCTGTGCATCATGCGGCCGTTGAGGGCGCCCTGTGCACTTTAGGGTACACTGGATGCTGTGCGTTACAGGCAGTTACATAGCCGCCCGGCTGGCGCAGTTCGTCACACCGGTACCCGCACAGCGGGTTGGCACGCCACAATCGTCGCTTTCCAGCGGATCGGCGCTGCGGGCACGCGTGGAGGCGTCTACCTATGTTTAGGGGGCAGGGGGGAACGTCCCCTCCACTTGGCGTTACGGCGTCTTATCTAAATTACATCATGATTCCCACCTTTTGTGACGATCACCCGACGCCTACGCCGCTTCTGGAAACGCTTCAACGAGAGTCGTTATGCCACGCCGCTCAAAGTATGGAGCCAGCGGCTGTTGATTTTGGGCATTGTCGGTTTAATCACCTATCAACTCTTTGAGATCGGCTGGCGGGAGGTGTTGCGTTCACTGCCTACGGAGCCCCTCTTCTACCTGCTTTTCTTCATTTCCTTCTTCACGTTATCCGTCGCAGAGATATTTATCTACCGCCAAGTGTGGGCTCTGCCAAGGTGGAAGTTGTTTAAAGCGTTCCTCACAAAGCGTGTTTACAATGATGAGGTGATGGGCTACTCGGGCGAGGTCTACCTCTTCGCCTGGGCCCAGCGGCACCTGCCCTACGGACCCCGGGAAATAGCCAAGCATGTGCGCGACAACAACATTCTGTCGGCTGTGGCTTCGAACAGTGTTGCCGTAGCCCTCATTTCCCTGCTCATTTTTACAGACGTCATTAGCTTCGGAGATGTCGCTGGCCGTGTAGAGGTCGTGCATGTGTTGGGGGCCGTGCTCATCGTGATAATTGTTGGCGTGCTCTTCGCGCAGTTTCGCGAGTATATCTTCAGCCTACCCCTACGCACGGCGCTCGTCGTCTTTAGCATCTACCTCACCCGCTTCATTGTCCATCACGCCTTGCTGGTTGCGCAATGGGCGGTGGTCCTTCCCGACGTGCCCTTATCCACCTGGATGATCTTCGTAACGGCGATTGTCATCGTGAAGCGCATTCCGTTTATCCCGAGTCGGGAACTGGTATTTGTGTGGGCCGGCATTGAGCTTTCGCGCACGTTGGACATGGCCACGGCCTCAGTAGCCGGTATGTTGCTGGTCGCCAGTGTGCTGATGAAACTCACCAACCTGGTTTTCTTCCTCATTCTGTCGTACACAGAGAAGCAACCTCTTGTCCCAACGTCTGAGGAGACTGCTACCGAAGACATCGCCGCCGCGCCTTCCCCTACGTCGGAGCGCCCGCAATCGTGACGCCCAGCGGCGCCTTTTTCGTTTTACAGCTTCTGCCCGTGCCCAGTAGCGCACTACAGTTTTATGGCTTCACTGCATTCCGATTTTTTACCAGACGCAACGGGCCCGATCGATGCGGTTGTCACATGGGTTGATGGGACGGACCCAGCGCATCGCCGAAAGCGCGAACGTGTGCTTAAGCAGGGCGAATATATTCCCGAACAGCAACGCACACTGCCCACCGGAACTCATACCACTCGGTTTCAGCACAGCGGGGAACTGTTCTACTGCTTGCAATCCATCCGGACGTTTGCGCCCTGGATTCGCCGGATCTACCTGGTTACTGATAACCAGCGCCCTGATTTTCTTGATACCCATCCTGAGCTCTGTGAGAACCTACACCTGGTCGACCATACGGCCATTTTTGAGGGGTATGAGTGGGCCCTTCCCACGTTTAATTCCAGGACGATAGAAACCGCACTCTGGCGCATACCGGGCCTGGCCTCGCGTTTCATTTACTTCAACGACGATTTTGTTCTCACGTCTGCGACGCATCTAACAGACTTTTTTCGAGATGAAGGCGTCGTCTTGCGGGGCACATGGGGCCAGATTTCCCGCTTTGGCCCCGTTCGTATGTGGCTCAACGACGTGGCAACCGTCTTCGCTAAACGCGCGCTGGGCATTACGCGCTCCATGAATCACCTGCTGCAAATGCGCTCGGCGCGCCTGGCGGGGTTTAACGACAGGTACTTCGACGTGCCACACGTTCCTCATCCGCTACGCAGGGATGTGCTGCAGCGGTTTTTCGCGTCGAATGAGGAGCTGTTCGAAGAAAACATCCAGCATCGCTTTCGCAGCACGGATCAGTTCTCAGCTGTGTATCTCGCCCATCACCTGGAGATCGCACGGGGGCAGGCCGACACGCAGGACCCCGACCGCGCGACCATGATCAATGGGGAAATGCGCATCCCGTTTGTATTGCAGCGAACCC
Source organism: Rhodothermaceae bacterium Tc-Br11_B2g6_7 (assembly GCA_001564055.1). Classification (GTDB taxonomy): domain Bacteria; phylum Bacteroidota; class Rhodothermia; order Rhodothermales; family Salinibacteraceae; genus Tc-Br11-B2g6-7. The sequence continues at coordinate 14,945 of LKNB01000040.1, read as the reverse complement.
TCCGGCGCATTGCCGCCGGGGACTACACGTTTGTGTGCTTGCAGGGCTTTGAAAACTTCAGTGACGAGGCGCAGGCAACCATCAAAGCGGTGCTCGATGCTCGAATGGCAGCAAGCACCGACGATGACCAACCGACCACCACTGGCCGGCAGAACATGAGTAGGTAAGGCCCCCCTGCCGTACTGTGGGCGGGCTATGGGGCGGCATACAGCCCAACCACCCGCCTCGCCTCCACACGGAATCCTTATGCCAGCCCGAAATTGCGTTTTCGCTTAACCCCGGATTCGTTTATTTTGCGCTCACGTTGCCTTTGCCGAGCCGCACCAGAGCCCCTCACCTGCTTATGAACACCTACGAATCGCTACAAATCGGAGACTCCTTTACGTTCGACCGCGTCCTTACGCGGGAGGATGTCGATACCTTTGCAGAGCTTACCGGGGATGACAATCCCATTCACGTGGATCCGGAGTATGCGGCCGACACGCAGTTCGGCAAACCCATTGTTCACGGCGTGTTGCTGCTGGGGATCATCTCCAAAGTACTGGGGCGCGACTTCCCGGGCTATGGAAGCATCGCGGTTGCCATCTCCTGTCGCTTCCTCCGCCCCGTCGCCGTTGGTTCAGAGATTACGGTGGAAGTGAAGGTGGCGGAGAAGATCGAAAAGCGAAAGCACGTAAAAGTGCGGATCTACGTGTACACCGGTGGAAAGATGGCCCTGGGCGGCGAAGGCACCCTCATTCCGCCCACAGGCGACGATGGCACCGTCGAGATGTGACACGCCGCGGGTGCCGGTTTTACTGCCCGGGCAACTTCAACCGCTGGCCCGCCTCTACCTGCTCGTCCAGTTGCACCTGGTTGATGATTGCCAGGTCCTCCGGCGACAGCCCGCGCGGCAGTTCCTCCGGCACAAAAGACCGGAACGGAGCCGCGCGGTCGGCGGTCACGACCTGGATGCGGTCCGGCTGGATGTTCAAAATAGCGGTGTCGCGGAGCTCGTCGAAGCTGCGCATGGCACCCCGGAAACGCGGCGCGTAGTCGCTGAATTGCTGCCGCAGCGTGTAGCCAATGAAGGCGTAGACGTTATCGCCGTACTCAATGAAGTTCGACTGGATGCGCACGTCTTGTCCATCCTGTGTGCGACCGTCCGCAATGACGTTGTACGCGCGCTGATTGTTGATCTGCATGCCCCCCTCCTCTATTACGGTCAAGCCGTCTTGCTGAGCGAAGTTACGCCCGGCCTCTTGGGCGGTGCTTGCGTTCTGCGCGAAGGTGAAGATCATCACGGCATCCTGGTCACGGCTTTGCATGACCACCTGGCGCGCCTCGTTCTGCGTGCGGAAATTGGTCGGCACGTTGAAGCGGAAGGCAAGGTCAGGATGATAAAACACGTCATCGCGCACAAAACCCTGCCGGGGATTTTGCCCCATTACCGTGCCGGCGACCGCACGCAGGTAGCGGTCCTGCTCGTTCCGGCGGTCCTCGATGCCGCCCAGGCGCTCCCGCCATTCGCGGTCCAGCTCGGGGATGCGTTGCTCGCGCTCGCCGGGGTCAGGGTGCGTGGACTGCCAGGCCGGAATGCCGCCCCCTGCCTGCTCGGTGATGCGCGCCAACGACCGAAAGAACGCACCGCCTTCGGCTCCATCATACCCGAGGCGAACGGCATACTCTACACCCAGATTGTCCGACTCGCGCTCGTTGTCACGGCTGTAGCTCAGGAAGAAAAACTGTGCGGCGGTGCTCCCAAGCCCGAGCACCATATCGCCTGCTGTCTGCCCCAGAAACTCACCGGCCGCTACGCCGCCTACGAGCAGCCCAATCTGCGTGAACTGCTGCGTGACCGCGCGGGCGGAAGCGTGCCGGGCGGCCACGTGCCCAATCTCGTGCCCCAGCACCACCACCAACTGAGCCTCGTTGCTCAGATGCGTGAGCAGTCCGCGCGTAACGTAAATGTAACCACCCGGTAACGCAAAGGCGTTTACGATGGGGCTGTCCAGCACGCGGAAGGTGAACTCCGTCTCCCGAAAGCGCTCCGGCGTATCCGGACGGCGCATGTGGCTCTCCGCCAGCGTGGCCTGCCCGAGGCTGTCGACGTAGGCAACAAGCGCCTCGTCGTCATACACACCGTACTGCGCCTGGATCTGCTGATCGGCTTCTTGCCCCAGACGGATCTCCTGATCCCAACTCCACGCATAGGCGCGCTGCCGACCGGTCACCGGATTTTGCTGCACCACACAACCAGAGGCGACCAGCGCAAGGATGAGCGCGAGCACGGCTACGACGGCCTGCGCGTGCCGCTGCTGTAAAATAACGGATGCTGTATGAGAGGCGGGCATAGCACGGGGGATGGCTCTAAGAAAGTCTACTTCAGGAGGCGGTGGCCGGCGCGACGACCTTGCCGTCGTCTACCTGAATAACGCGATGAGTTGGTGCGTCTAATGATACCAGTTCGGCAAACCGCTTGGCATGCGTGGCTGTGACAAAGCTTTGCCCGATGGCATCGCCTTCGAGCAGTGTTAGAAAGGCTTCCGAGCGCTCAGGATCCAGCGGGTCGAAGACGTCATCCAGCAAAAACAGGGGGGCTTCGTCTAAGCGCTCGTACAGGTAAAAGTACTTGGCCAGCTTCAGGGCCATTCCAAAGGTGCGGTGCTGCCCCTGGGAGGCATACCGGCGCACCTCCAGCCCGTTGAGCGCAAACACGAGCTCATCGCGGTGCGGGCCGATGAGCGTGAGGCCCCGACGGCGCTCGTTATCCGCCACCCGGTCCAGCTCGTCGCGGTACGCTTGCTCAATATCAGCGCGTGTGGTATCCGGCGTCAGCGGAGCGATGGTATCGTATGTGATGGTTGGCCGCTCGGCAACTTCCTCGATGCGCCCGTAGGCCTCCGCCAGAAACGTCGCGAAGTCCAGCAGAAACTGGTGCCGCATGTGAATGACCCGGCTGCCCAGCCGCACGAGCTCAGCATCCCACGAGGCCAGCACCCGGGCGTTGGCCGGACTGGAGCTGCGCCCAATCTGGGAGAGCAGTTCGTTGCGTTGCTTCATGGTGCGGCGGTACTGGATGCGGTCCTCGAGGTAGGCGGCTTTTGCCTGACTGATGATGTTGTCCAGAAACCGGCGGCGCTCGTCCGGTCCCTCGGCCGTCAGCGCCTGGTCGTCCGGGGAGAAGGACACCACCGGCAGCATACCGACGATTTCGGATAGGCGCTCCAGCGGCGCCCCATTCACAAATACGCGCTTGCCCTCGCCCGGCACGTAGGCCAGGCGCACGCGGAGTTCGCTCCGGCGCATGCCGCTAAACTGCCCTTCCACCTCGAAATGCGGCGCGCCCTGCTGCAGCACGTATCGGTCGCTGGAGGCTACAAAGCTTTTGGTAAGGCACAGGTAGTGGATGGCCTCCAGCAGGTTCGTCTTCCCGGCTCCATTCGGGCCAAAGATAAAGTTGATGCCCGGTGCAAAGGCGACCTCCGTGGCATCGTGCGCGCGGAAGGCCAGCAGGCGGAGATGATGAAGCTGCATGGGAACGTGGCGCGACGATATAAGAAACAGAACCGAACATACGCTCAGGCCTGGTTTTTCGTTCAGCGCACGGCAGATCCCTGATGGGCTACCCACGGCATTTCCAGGGAGTTACACTGGACTTTTTGCACGTCCGCCCCTACACTACAATCCCCCATCATCAACTTCATTCTTATGAGGGTGCTACTGCTTGCGCTGCTCCTGAGCATGGCAACGCCTGGTATGGCTGTGCCTGCCACCGAACCGGCAGCGGACGCCTGCGAAGCGCTGGTTGCCGAACTTCAGGAGGATCCCCCTGCCGCTGCCGATGCTTTCGTGGCGCTGGCCGATGAAGCCTTGCGGTGCTTCGGCGCGCCCACGTCCGACACGGCGCTGCAGGTCTATCGGCTGCACCATCAGCGGATCAATCAACTGGTGGATACCGGGCAATGGGGCGAGGCCCTGCGAGGCGTGGATGCGTACTTTGAACGCTTTCGGGACTTCGAGGAGGACACCGCCAACTGGGATTACCGCATGCACCAGTGGCGGGCCTATATTTACTTTTTCACCGGGGACCTGCTGCGCTCCGCCAGCGCCTATGCGCGGTCGCTGCCCTATGCACAGGCTCACGCACCGCAGCATGCCGCGCTTATCGCAGGTGAAGTCGGCCTTATCTATTACCGGCTTGGCGATTATGCGCGCGCGGAGAATTATCTGGAGCGTGGGTTCGACATGATGGCCGAGGCGGACGAGCAAGGCACGGAGGAGATGGAGAGCGTCTTGCTGCGCCTGCGCGGTACGCAGGCTGCGCTGCTGCTGGATCAGGCGCAGGCCACCATGCCACTTGACACGGCACGCGTGGCGCAAGCGCGGACGGTGGTGGAGTCGCTCCTTGAGCAAATCGACTACCGGCTCGATCACCACGAAAGCATATCGTCGTTCCTTCGCCTGGGCCAGATTGCACGCATCCAGGGGGACTTTGCGGCGGCTGACGACCACTTTGCCACCGCCCAAGAAGCCGCCCGCCTGCAAGATGCCCCGCAGCAGGCGTCCGTCGTCAGTACCGAGCAGGCACGCCTGTACCTCGATCAACGCCGCATCGACGCGACGCACGAACGCCTGGACACGGCTCAGGCCAACGCCATGCCTACAGACTACCGCACGCAGCGTGAGATCGCACTCCAGCGGGGCCGGGCGTATTACGTAGACGGCACCCCGGCCGCCGCTGTCCCGCACCTGGAGGACGCCATTGCGCACGCGGAGGCCGAGCGCAGCGCTTTCCGCGCGACGGAGTGGTCTTCCCTGCGACCTGAGTGGCACGATCCACACCGCCTGCTCGTGCACGTGCACATGGCCATGGGCGAACATGAGCGGGCGATTGCCACGCTCGCCCAGACGCGCGCCCGTCACCTGTACGACATCCGCCTGCAGACCCGCCTGCTTGAAGAGCTTCCCGTCAACGAGCGCGTGCAGTTTGATGCCCTCACCGATGAACTGTCGCAGGTCCGCCAGGCCTTGACCGACGCAACTCCAGCGCGGCGGCTCGAACTGCTCAACGAGGAAGCGCGTCTGGTAGCTGCCCGGGACACCCTCGTAGAATTGGAGGCGCTTCCTGCTTCACCGTCTATTGAGGACCTTCAGCAGGCCCTCGGCAGGCGCGGGCAAACGATGCTCTCCTACTTTCTTACCTCCCCGTCCGACCATGTCGCCGGCTGGGAGGGCGCCACATCACACGTCTTCCTGATTTCAGCCGACACCGTAGTGACGGCACCTGTGGAGGCATCAAACGAGGAGGTGCAGCAGTTGCTCTCGGAGGTCTCCCCGCTCCTCACCGAAGGCAGCGATGCCCTCACGCTTAATGCCTCAGCCTTTGACCTGGCGCCCCTGCACGAGCTGTACAACCTGCTCATCGCCCCGGTGGAGGCGCACCTGTCCGAGGGCGAGCGACTGGTCGTGATACCCGACCGAGATCTGTTTGCACTCCCGTTCGGCTTGCTGCTGTCGGAACCGGCACCCCGCTTTCAGTACGCCGAAGCCCCGTTTTTGCTGCGCACGCATCCAGTATCTGTAGAAGTGGCCGAGCGCCTGCTGCTCCCGGATGACCGCGCCCAGCCGTTGCGGCAAGTGGACGTGTTGGCGCTTGGCCGAACCTCGTTCGACGCCCCCGCCGAGCCCACATATAGCCTGGCGGCAGAAACCCCGCAACAGGCCAGCCTCGCCCCCCTCCCTGCCGTTCGCGCGGAACTGGAAAGCATTCGTTCGCTGTTCCGCTCGACGCTCACCGCGCTTGACGAGGACGCCACCGAGCGCGTGCTCATGGACCACATCAACCATGCGAAGATCGTCCACCTGGCCTCTCATGTGGAATTAAACGCGGCCTACCCGTTCAACAACTCTATTGCGCTCCATCCAGACGCAGACGACCCCAGCGGACGGTTGGACGGGCAGTTTACCCTTTCGAAGTTAGGACAGCGCGATGTGCCCGTGGACTTGGTCGTACTCAGTGGTTGCGACACCGCCCGCGGGCCGCTCCGCGCCGGTGAGGGTATGGCGAGCCTGCAGATGGGCTTCCGCGCGCTGGGGGTGCGCAGCTCGCTGGCGACGCTCTGGCTCGTCGAGGACGAAAGCTCGGCCATGCTCATGGAGCATTTCTACCGCAACCTGCGTGAGGGCCAGCCGAAGGATATCGCGCTGCAGCACGCCCAACTGCGGTTGCTGAACGATGGACGTGGCGGCCACCAGAGCCCGTTCTTCTGGGCAGCCCCCGTCCTGTACGGCGCGCCGGATGCCGTGGAGCTACAGCCGCAACGCCTGATGCCGGCCTGGGCGTTTGCGGTTGGCGGCGCCTTGTTTCTGTTCGTAATCCTTGTAGCCTACCGCCGCCGACCGCGGCCACCGTCCGCATGAGCACCGCCCTCTTCGATGAACTCGCCCGGCTGGCCACCGAGCAGCGCAATCCCGCCTCCATGGCCATCGACGACGCGTCGATTGAGGAAGCGCTCCATATCATCAATGCGGAAGATCACCTCGTACCTATTGCCGTACGCCGCGAAATCCCGCACATTGCAGATGCGGTACGGTTAATCGTAGCAGCGTTCTCGAAGGGCGGCCGACTCCTTTATGTAGGCGCTGGGACGAGCGGACGGCTGGGCGTACTCGATGCGTCGGAGTGCCCCCCGACCTTCGGCACTCCGCCCGACCTGGTGCAGGGACTTATCGCCGGCGGCAAAGAAGCCGTCTTCCGCTCGCGCGAAGGCGTGGAAGATGTAGAACAGGCCGGCGCTGATGCGCTTGAAGACGTGGGCCTCAGCCCAGCCGATGTTGTCTGTGGCATTGCAGCCAGCAGTCGGACGCCCTACGTCCTCGGCGCGCTGGCCCACGCGCGCTCCGTGGGCTGTGCCACCTTGTTCGTAACCTGTGCCCCGCGGGCCTCCGTGGATGTGCCGGCGGACGTAGCCATCTGCCCCGTCGTGGGACCGGAGGTTATCATGGGCTCCACCCGCATGAAGAGCGGCACCGCGCAGAAGCTCGTGCTGAACATGCTCACCACCGTCACCATGATTCAGCAGGGCAAGGTGTACGAGAACATGATGGTTGATCTTCAGATGACCAGCAAGAAGCTGGAGGAGCGCTCAAAGCGCACGGTGATGACCGTCACTGACCTTTCGTATGCTGACGCTTCGGACCTGTTGACTGCAGCCGGCGGGCACGTCAAGACAGCGCTGGTGATGCATCTGGCGTCGGTAGGTGCGGCCGAAGCCCAGCGGCGCCTGCAGCGCGCCGACGGCTTCGTGCGGAAGGCCATCGACGTTTCTGCGCCCTGAGCGGCCGTTTGCGGTGTTTCACGTGAAACATTAAGACCCACCCAGACAGCTCGCTCCCTCTGCCCGAAACGTTTCACGTGAAACATTACGAGTCGATGAACCCGATTCCACGCACGGCCGCACGGCCGTGCGGCCTTCAGATGCTCATGTTTCACGTGAAACATCCGGCGTGGAGCCATTCTTTTCACGTTCCTTACGGTCTCAACCGGACCCGCCACGGGGAGGTGCCGTAACGCGCCATAGGATTTCGCCATTCGCCAAATCCACGCCGTAGCTCCCACTGGGTCGAGTTACGGCTTAACGTGTGTCCTCCCATTACGCTTTCTTGCTGTGTCGCTCTCTTCCATCCGTGCCCGGCTGGGCTCCGCCGACGCGTTTTCCAAAGCCCTCGACTGGTCAGCCCACGCGCGCCAGGCAGACGCCCTGCATCTCCGCGGGCTTACCGGCTCACTCCCCAGTTTTCTCCTTCGCCGGCTCCACGAGGCGCTGGACCGCCCCCTTTTCGTCATCGTCCCGGATTCCGATGACGCGGACTTCCTCTACAGCGACCTTCAGCAACTCGGACTTGCGGAAGCCACCGACGTACTGCGCTTCCCCGCCACGGGCCAGGCGCCCTATAACACGGAACAGGTCCCGGACACCACGCCCGTCATCCAGCGCGCCGATGCGCTGCAACAACTGAGCGAAGGCTTTGGCGGCGTGCTCGTGACCAGCGTTGAAGCCGTGTTCGACCTGGTCCCCCCCGCCGAGGCCGTGCGCGACGAGACGCTACACCTCCAGCTGGGCGATGAGCATGATCCCGAAGCGCTGGTGGAGCGTCTTACCAAGCAGGGCTTCCGGCGGGTTGAGTTTGTAGAAGAGCCCGGCGAAATGGCCCTCCGCGGCGGCATCCTGGACGTCTTCCCTTTCGCCAGCACCTACCCGCTGCGCATCGAGTTCTTCGGTGATGAGATTGACTCGATCCGCGAGTTCGACGTGGCCAACCAGCGCTCGGTTAGCCGGCGAACGTCCGCTCGCATCGTGCCCGACCTGGAAGGCGCGCACGCCAGCGGCGACGATCACCGCCCGCTTACCAGCTACTTGCCCGACGACACGCTGCTTGTCACCTTCGACGAGGACGGCTTTTCCGAACAGGTGGAGGCGCTGTTCGAGGAGGCCATGACCAACTACGCCGCTCGCCAGGAAACGGCAGACGCGGAGGAGGCCACGCTCCCCAAACCCGAAAGCCGCTTCCTTACCCCCGACGCGCTAAGCGGCCCGCTCCTGCAGCACCCGCGGCTCGTACTGGGTACGTTTGCCGGTAACCAGGTGGCTGACGTCTACCCCATGGACGCCACTCCACAGCCCGCCTTTGCCAGTAAAATGAAGCTGCTGCGGCAGCAGATCCGCGAGAACCATAGCGCCCATATCGATACCTTTATCCTCTGCGACAGCCGCAGCCAGCGCGACCGACTGCAGGAGCTTCTCGAAGAGGAGGTCCTTGAAGGCCAGGTACAGCTCAAGGTGGCCTCGCTCCATGGCGGGTTCGAGGTACCGGAGCTCAGCCTCGCCGTCTACACCGATCACCAGATTTTTGACCGGTACCACCGGCCCACCGCCGGCAAAAAGAAACAGCGCACCAGTGGCCTGACGCTCCGCCAGCTCAAAAACCTCGACCCCGGCGACTTCGTCGTCCACATCGACTACGGCATCGGACGCTTCTCCGGCCTGCAAAAAATCACTGTGCGCGGCAAGCAGCAGGAAGCCGTAAAGGTGTATTTCCGCGATGAGGACGTGCTGTACGTCAACGTCAATGCCCTCTACAAGCTGAGCAAGTACACCGGCAAGGAGGGGCATCAGCCGCGCCTGACCAAGCTGGGCTCCGGGCAATGGGAGCGGACGAAGGCGAAGACGAAGAAGGAGGTCAAGAAGATTGCCCGCGACCTCATCAAGCTGTACGCCAAACGCAAGGCGTCGCAAGGCTACGCGTTCTCAGCCGACACCGTGTGGCAGCGCGAGATGGAAGCCTCGTTTCAGTTTGAAGACACCCCCGACCAGGCCGAAGCCGCCGAGGCCGTCAAACGGGACATGGAAGAACCCGTGCCGATGGACCGCCTCGTCTGTGGCGACGTGGGCTTCGGAAAGACGGAGGTTGCCATCCGCGCTGCCTTCAAAGCCGTGCAAGACGGCAAGCAGGTGGCCGTGCTCGTCCCCACCACCATCCTGGCCACGCAGCACCATGAGACCTTCCGTAAGCGACTGGCGGCCTTCCCCGTACAGGTGGAACTCCTCTCCCGCTTCCGCTCGGCATCAGAGCAAAAAGAGGTGCTCAAGGGCCTCAAAGCAGGCACGGTGGACATCGTCATTGGCACCCACCGCCTGACATCGAACGACATAGAATTTAACGACTTAGGACTCTTTGTTATTGACGAGGAGCAGCGGTTTGGGGTGAAGGCTAAAGAGAAGCTGCGCAAGCTGCGCGTGAGCGTCGACACCCTCACCCTTACGGCCACGCCCATCCCCCGCACCCTGCAATTCTCACTGCTGGGCGCGCGTGATCTCTCCATCATTGCCACCCCGCCGACGAACCGTCAGGCCATCGTTACGGAGATCCACACGTTCGACGACGACCTCATCCGGGACGCTATCCATCAGGAGATCAGTCGTGGTGGGCAGGTGTTTTTCATCCACAACCGGGTGCAGACGATCCAGGAGATCGCCGAGTTGATTCGTGCGCTCGTGCCCGACATCCGGGTGCGCGTAGGCCACGGGCAGATGGGCGACCGCGAGTTGGAAGAGGTGATGCTCGACTTCATCAATGGAGAATTCGATGTGCTCGTCAGCACCACCATCATCGAGAACGGGCTCGACATCTCGAACGCGAACACCATCATCATGAACCACGCGGAGCGCTTTGGGCTCTCGGGGCTGCACCAACTACGGGGGCGCGTGGGCCGCTCCAACCGGAAAGCGTTCTGCTATCTCTTAGTGCCCTCGGTGCACAGCCTCACGCGCGAGGCACGGCAGCGGCTACAGGCGGTGGAGGAGTTCAACGAACTCGGCAGTGGCTTCAACATCGCCATGCGCGACCTCGACATCCGCGGCGCCGGGAGCCTCTTAGGGGCGCAGCAGAGCGGCTTTATCGCTGACGTCGGCTACGACACGTACCACAAGATCCTCGACGATGCGGTACAGGAGCTCCGGGCCGAGGAGTTTGCTGACGTATTCGACGGCGACGAGGCCATCCCCCCGGCCCCCGAGACGCAGGTGGATGTGGAGGAAGACGCGTACATCCCCGAGGACTACCTCGCCAACAACGTGGAGCGCCTCAACCTCTACCGCCGCATCAGCGAAGCGACCGGCGAGGAGGCGCTGCATGCCCTACGCGACGAATTTGCCGATCGCTTCGGGCCGCCTCCCGTGGAAGTCGACAACCTCATCCGCGCGGCGGAGCTGAAGCTGCAGGTGCACACGCTGCGCCTCACAAAGGTGCTCTACAAAAACGAGCGGCTCTTCCTCTACTTCCCTACCCAGGACGCCGACCCTTATTTCTACGATCAGGTCTTCCACAAGCTGCTGGAGAAGCTCAGCGAGCTCGACCGCCGCTTTGTGATGAAGGAGACCCGCAAAGGCACGCTCCGCGCTATCGTCCAGGACGTGCCCACCCTCGAGGCTGCACAGGACGTTATCGGGCAGCTGCTGCTTGAGGAGGCGGCGGTGCCGGCATAGAAGCGACGCCAATTGTGCTTCATTCGCTCAGATACACACGACCGAGACACACGAGCGGCACGCCATCCTACGCTCTTTTGAAAAGCAAAAGGCTTTGGGCAAGCCGTGGCGTGCGTGCGATTACTTTGCCCATTGTACTGAACTTTCCCTGCGGTCGTCTCTCCCTTCCATAGGGGGGAGACGTCCAGAGGATCACGCCTTTCGGCGAAGCTCGTCAGACAGAGGGAGTTTGGAGGCAAAATCATGGCTTCTCACGTCCCAAGCCTGTTTTTGCCACAGGTATCAGACGCGTCGTACGCAAGGAGGCAGCGTAAAACGTCGCTGCCTCCTTGGCATAGAAGAACCTGGTTGCCTTTTCCAAGAGGAAATGGCAAACCCTGAGAACCGTATGGATCCTCGATCGGAGTCGAGGATGACTGTTTTGATAGGGCGAAGGCCTATTCAACGACCGGCAGTTTTTGTTAAGGGTGAGGAAAGGTCGACCATAGCTTCGACCACCGTGCCAAACAGTCTCCAAGGAGTAGACGATGCGTATGGCTATCACGACCCTCACAAGCAAGGGACAAACGACTATCCCGAAGGCGATCCGCGAACGTGCGGGGCTTGAGGCTGGCGAGACATTCACCGTTTATCTTGACGACCAGAACTGCATCGTGTTGGCCCTGCGGTCGGTGAGTTTCCGCGAGATGGAGGGGCTTCTATATGACCCTGACCGCGAGCCGGTGTCTGTCGAAGCCATGGACGAGGCGATCGGCGAGGCCACTCGGTTGCCGTAGCTTTTCATGTGTTACCCCCTACCCCACCCCTCGCACAAGGGTAAGCACATGCCGGAGCGGACCGGGCAGGTCGGGCACCGGCCCCCAGAAGGTAATCGTGCGCGTGCCCGTTTCATCCCAGATCGATAGCTGGCCATGGAAGCCCTCGGCCGACGGCGGGATTGGTGGCGCCGGGTCAGCGGGTAGCTGCGCGAGCGCTTCGGAAAGCGACCGACGCGCGGCCTTCCCGAGCCGACCCCGGCGCACACCGCGACTGACGTACGTGCCGTCTTCCACCTCGTAGCGCCCATCGGACATGATGCGGATGTCTTCGGCTTGATCGTACTGGCCGACCCGCATCAGATGGATCCACACCTCGCGATCTTCCTTTTCTGATTTTTCCATTGCTCAGGCACCAAAAACGGGTCTGTCAGAGCCTTCCAGAGCAGCGATCTCTTGCAGTGCGCAACCTTACTACTTGGGAAACAGTCGCCTTTCTCGCGGCACCTGAACGCCCACAGCGACCGAGCCAGATTATTCCACCACATACGGTTCATTTTTCAACCGCATACATGTCAATCAACTGAGACGCCTCTTCTTTGACCATCTCTTGCAGCTTTTCCGGCGATTCCACGCGGGCCTGGCTTCCGAATCGTAATAACCAACGTGCGACGTATGGAAGATTCTCAAAGCGGAAGACAACGTGTACTCCATCGGCCGCCTCTTCTTCGTGGTCGATGGTTGCCGGAATGCCACGGCGGGCCGAGGCGTATACCTGGGCATCGAACCAGAGTTGGATTTCTTCGGCCTGCTGCCCCTCCCCCTGCTGTTGCAGGTGCGTGCTGAGGTCGAAGCCCTCGGGTGGCTCGAAGCGCTCGGTGAGCACGTGCAGCTTGCGCATCCGGTCGAGCCGAAAGTTGCGGATGTCGTCGCGCAGGTGATCGTGGGCGATCACGTTCCAGTGGTCCGTAAAGTAAACGAGCCCGAGCGGATCGATTTTGCGTTTCGTGACTTCATCGCGGCTGGGCACATAGTACTCCATCAGCACGGACCGCTGCCGGGCGGCCGCCTCGCTGAGCTGATACCAGCGTCCTTCATGCGCCTCGTCTTCCTGCGCCTCCGCGTGGAGCCAGTACGGGTCCAGCACGGTACGTTCGTTGAGGCGGTCGATGTACTCCTGCACCTCACGCGGAAGTACGGAGCGGATCTTCAGTCCCACCTCATCGGCGTCCTTGCGCAGCGAGGCGTCGGATTGAAGCTTCATGAACTCGGTGCCCACCAGCAACGTGGCGGCCTCTCGTGCGGATAGCATCAGCGGGGGCAACTGGTAGCCCTCCAGGATTTCATAGCCCCCTCCCTCCGCGTACGTGAGCGGCACGCCCGATTCGCTGAGCGCTCGCAGGTCGCGGAAGATCGTCCGGCGGCTGACGCCAAAGTGCTCGGCTAACTGCCGTGACGTCATGCTCGGACGGTTCTGGAGCAGCAGAATGAGCGCAAACAGGCGCTCGGTGCGGTTCAGGCTGCGCTCGGCGTGCTTCATAGCGAGCAGACGATGGTCGGCAAACAGCGAGGGTTGATGCTACGCAGCAGCCGTCACGTGGATCAGCACCTTATCCTCAAAGTAGAGATCGGAGAGCAGGGGCCGGAGGGGCTGAGACGTCAGGTCAACCTCGGGAAAGGTTGCCTTCAGGTCGGCGATTTCGCCCCGCAGGTCGCCGCCTTTGAGCGTGAGGAATCCCGGCGCCCAGGCGTTCTCAGGCAGGTCGCGCAGTGGGGTGGCGACGCGCACATGCCAACCCCACAGATCCACGAGGGGTGCGGTTGCACGCGACACCGAGTAGTGGACCGGCCCACCCTCCCACGCCTCCGCCCGTGCATGGTGGGTATGCAGATTCTCGACCCTGAGCTGCCGCGCCATCATGCGCACCGCCTGCATCTTCTTCCGCACCGAGTCGACCGCATGCACGGTGATGTGCGGACACGCCAGAGCAAGCGGGAGCGCAGGCAGCCCCCCTCCACTTCCCCAGTCCACCACCACGCTCCCTTCCGGAAAGCCCCGCTGCGTCAGCGTCAGGCAATGCAGGATGTGTCGCTTCCAGATCTCATCTTCCGTCGCCGGCGAAATGAGGTTGATTTGCTGGTTGATGCGCACGAGTTTGCTCGCATAGGCGCGGAGCTGCTTGCTCTGTTCATCAGGGAGGAAGGCGGAAGGGTCATGCATAATTTATGAGCAGGGCGCTGCGTGCGTTAATGTAAGAGAAACCCGCTATAGGCCGCAAGAAAAACGTCATGCACAACACAACGCGATGCAGCATCGGGGCTATGTTTCACCTGTTAACATGCCGATAACACAGGGCACTTGCAATAGAAAGTTTTTTTGTTTAATCCAGTACACACTTGTTGAAACTAAACAAATTGATGTCATGAAACATCTTCTGGTCGCATGCTGCGTGCTCGCCGTTACACTCCTTGGCTGTGATGCGCAAGGACCAAGCCTCACGGAGGATACAGACCCGCGGCTTGACCCATCATTTTATGAGCGCGGGGAATCAAGATCACTACAGGACGAGGAAGCCCTTGACTGGTCCGTTGAGCGCATGCGCGAGACCGGCGAGTCGCGTGAGATTCGGATCACACGGGATAGCACGGTCACCATTCACGACCCAGAGGAGTTTCGTCGAGTTATCGATAGTCTGTCCACGTCCGACGCTTCGATTGAACCAGAAGGTGGAGACTGGGACTGGTATTTTCATTGGGTGCAGTCTTTTGCATCCTTCACAAATTTTGGTAGTGGCCAAGGTGCGGTTTACTTTGGCGGATAACAGCACATTGATATCTCGTCGCAGACTATGTTTTCCACTTTAGAATTGGAGTACGAGGACGGGTCACGTATTTGCTGTTTTGAGGCTCAGAATGATTGCAATAGTTGCGGATATTTATACAATAGTGAGGAAGTACAACTTGCCCTGTTTGATCAAGTACGACGAGGTATTGCAACAAGTCAACATGAGGCCACGAAAGGGTGGGCAGGTCAAACTAGTGCTGTGTCAAGTCTCAATAATGGGGTAGAGTCGTTTTAGCTTGATGCGAGCCTCATCCGTGGTGAACTGCCAATCGACTGTCCCTTCTGCGGCGTTACGTCGCTCCTGCCATGCTGCCGTCC
>LKNB01000039.1 GCA_001564055.1 Rhodothermaceae bacterium Tc-Br11_B2g6_7 | reverse complement strand
TAGTACTTCATGGGCCCAGCGAGAGCTGTAGATGGGTGTTTCTGTCGAATGAATTACCCTCTACAGCGCTCTGCTGGGCCCGTTCATTTTTTTGTCGGGTACAGAGATCAGGGGTATACCCGCTCATAAAGCGCTGAATGCGACGCTCGTTCGAGGCTGGCTTGGCTCCCCGACTCAGGACCAGCGCCAGCTTCGGAAAACTGACGGTGCTCTGCATAAAAAGCGCCAGCGTAAATCGCGCCATGAACCCCAGCCGTGCTTGGTGGATCGAAAAGTGACGCTGCAACAAGTCTGTGAGCGACCGATAGTACTTCATGGGCCCGGTGAGAGCTGTAGGTGGGTGTTTCTGTCGAATGAATTACCCTCTACAGCGCTCTGCTGGGCCCGTTCATTTTTTTCGGGTACAGAGAGCCTTATCGTGCCACCCAACCCATGTAGCTCAACCGGATACTAAGCTGAGAATATATTTCTCAAAGGACCTGTTTCTTTTATCGGTGTCGTTGCTATAATATTCAAGATCTATAAATTTCCAGTCAATCACCTCGGATCCCTTTATATCTATAATGAAATTATTGGGGTGCATATCAATAATATCAATCAACGGCCTATCGGAATGATGTTCACTTGGGTCAAGGTCGAGAATGCCTGTATTGACACTATGATCTCTCGAAAAACTAAAAAGATCAGAAATCTGGTCACGAACAATAGCCCTATTTGAAATCTGACTCCAATCTACCTTTGGAAGCTTGGTGTAATCATAAAAGTCAAATACTAACCCAAAGTCTGGGTGAAGGTAGCGGAGTGGTGCAACTCTTGGATGCGTTGTTTGCTCATGAAGAAGAATCTCCCTTCGAGATTTTGCTTCGTCATATATTTTTTTACTAAAATAAGTTTTTCCATCCTCAGACAAAATAAAATATTGAGTGCCCTGAAAGACGTTAGCCGCAAGGTTTGCGTCGCCTCGTTTTCCTTCTACTAGCTGCTGTTCCGATGACCCTACTGTTCGGAGTAGGGTCTTTTCGACACTAAGCTCCGGATAGGAATTGGAGTCACGAAGAAGGGGTTGCTTAGAGTCATATGTGTGTGGTCGTAGGGTAAGCTTGTAGAGGTTGCGCCGGGCTCCCTGCAATTCGGGCGAGGCCAGTATCTCAATACTTTCCAGTCTCGGGCCAATTCTTCCAAATAGAACTCTGACGACGTCGTAGTCCGTCTGGTAATATGATGAAAGCTTAGACTTCCAGTCAGAATCTAACTCTTGGTTTATAGATCCAATCTCAAAAAATAATTCTCTATTACAACTCCGTACTATCCTGTCCCAGATTAAATCGGATATAACCGGGCCATAATTGTTGAATAAATGATGATGTACTGCATTGTATATAACAATATCATAACTTTCGGAAAAATCAAATTCCACAATAGATCCTTGGAAAAATCTGAAACCTTCTGTACTGTATAAATCATCGTTAATAAGTTCTCTTGATAGTTCTACCCCAGTCGCCTGTTGGGCTATTTCATTTTCAAGAAAATATTTAGATGCGTAGCCCGAGTTGCAGCCAATGTCAAGTAAGGACTCTGATTTACTGGCCGCATCTGCCATTGCCTTAACCTTAAACCTATTTCTATCATGGTAGCGTTGGTTATAGCTTAGGTCCAGGCTAAGATTGTGGCGTGACGTGTCAACAGAGCTCCTAAGAATATCCTCTATTGTGCGAGAAGTTTTACTGAGGCTGAAGTTGTCTTCAACGTGTTTACGGTATTTGGAGGAGGTGTAGGGAAAGCTCTCAATAATTTGTATCAGATCCTGTGGATTTGTGAAGAGCCAGTCTCTATGGTAAATCTCCTTGGCACCTGGAAAATTGTGTACAAGGGGTTTGATACCCATACTCATTGCCTCAAGTACAGAGTACGGGTTTCCCTCGTGAATACTCGGGAGGATAAGATAGTTCATGGGCTCCAGAAACAAGGATGCATCGTCTATCCAACCATGTAGGGTAATGTTATCGTTTAATTGATGCTCAGTCGTGTAGTATTCAAAATAGTGCTCCCACACCGGCTGTTGAAAATATCCTGCAATGTGAAGATTGTAGCGGGCGTCGTGGTCCCTTAGGGCCCGTATTGACTCCAGCAGGAGATAAGGATTTTTACGGTGATGTAGGTATCCTATGTACGCAATGTTGAAACCGTGAGAGCGTGTGGTATAGCTATACTTTTGTGTATTGACAGCGCTGGGTACTACCTGAATGTTGACGCCCTCCTCCAATTCATTATGTCGAGCGAAGAGCGTCTCTCGAATATGTTTACTTGTCGGTATCAGGGTATCCACAAAATCCCATCGTACCTGTGAAGGCATCTTTGTAAATGCTTCGTATCGATGTAATCGGCATACTACAGCACTTGATTTTCTCAGCTTTTGGCTAGCCTCGACTATAAGCTGGTTGCACCATTCAAACCAGGTTACGTCTGCCCAGTCCATTGCTTCTTGTACCTTGCCGAGGTCAATCTTATCTTCAAAGTGATAAGCTCGGACATGGTGTCGGTCTGCTAATTCAGTTTCAAGATCGTCGATGAACTTGTGGTCCCAATTGCAAACAAATGCTATCTTTAAAGCAGAAGTGTCAGTTGCATCCGATGGAGATGCTTTTCCACTAACCCTTTGGCCAATCTTGCTTGAGGCCATGTAGCGGTTACCCGCACTTTGTATTTTTTCAGCATACCGCACCTTCTCCTCCGTATCGGGAATCTGCTCTTCGTAGCGCAGATAGGCGTCGATGACGAGCTCGAGGTCGTCGGTCAGGGCGAGGGTGTCCAGGAGGTTGAAGAACGCGGTGCTGTGCGTAGGGTCGAGTTGGAGCACCGCTTCGAGGCATTTCACGGCTTCAAGCACGTCGCCCATCTCCTTGTAGGCGATGGCGGCGTCGTTGAGCGCATCGGTGTTGGTGGCATCTTCGGAGAGCACCTCGTGGAGAAGGGTCAGGGCGTCGCCGTAGGCGCCGTCCGTGATGTGGGCTTCCGCCTGGCGGATCTGGTCGGTAAGGGTCTGGGTGGGCATGGGTCGGGGTGGCAAGTGCAGGGTGGAGGGTCAGCACCCGTAGGGTGAGCAAAGACGTTGCCACACCGCCCGTACCCGCGATTCCATGGCTCTCTCGGGCCCATCGGGACCACACAACGGTGGCGGGTGCGGTGCGGCTGGCGTCCGGGGCCTGTGGCGCCTCATTCCTTTCCGGCCGGCAGCGGCGCAATTTGCCGTTGGCAGCCAGGTATGCCGTGCGACAGGGGATGGGGTCGGCGTGCGGTTACCGCCGGAGCCGCCGCATGCGCCGTGGGCCGTTGAGCTCGTCCACATCGAAGCGCGTCATCTGCTTCACGTACTGATCCAGCTCCTCGGCGTCGGGCTCAAGGAGGGCCTGCAGCGCCTCGGGTGAGGTCACGGTGCTCTGCGCAGCAAAGCCTTCCCACGAGGGCGCGGCGCCGCACTGGGCCCAGGAGCCCTCGCTGGCGAACCCGTAGCCCAGCGCCTTGCTGGCGTGGTTGGCCACGTCAATCACCTGCAGGATGGGGGCGAGCAGCGGATCGTAGGGCGGCGCCTCGGACGGGTCGTGGTGGTGGCGGATGACATGGGTGAGGAGCTCGGGAAAGTTGAGCTTGTTGGCGGCATACTCGCCCGCCTCGGTGTGGTCGCAGCCGAAGGTGAGCTGCTCCACGTACCGCACGTCCGTATCGGTGACGTGGCCGTCCAGCGCGCGTTCTTCGTAAAGCGCCACGGCTTCGTCGGGGTAGTTGTACACCAGGATGATCTTCCCAAAATCGTGCAGCAGCGCCGCCGAGTAGATGACATCGAGCCGCGGCTTGAGCTGACGGCGGAGGCCGGGGGCTTCGAGCGTGTCGATGAGGTCGCGCGCGAGCTTGGCCGTGGCCATGCTGTGCTCGATGAGCTGGCTGAAGCACGGGGCGGCCGGCCCTTCCAGCACGGAGCGTAGCTTCAGCATGTTCATGCCCACCACAATGCCGGCGACCGATACCGGCCCGAGCAGTACCACGGCGCGCTCCACGCTGCTCACCGAGCGGCGGATGCCGTAGTACGCCGAGTTCACGATCTGCAGGAGCCGTGCCACCACCAGCGGGTCGCGCTCCACCATCTCGGTGACGGGCCGCACCTCCAGCTGCTCCGGGTCGTTGATGAGCTCCATCGCGTCGATGAGCGTCTTGGGTAGCGGCGGGCACCGCAGCTCAAGCGTGCCGAGCGGCGTGCTGGAGGACGCGTTGGACGGAGGCGAGGGGGACATACGAGCGAGGGCGGGCATCAGGAAAGGAGAGCGGGCGCGCTACCGGAGAAAGTCAAGCAGGGAGGTCTGCAACACTTGCGAAGTCATCTGGAGGCTGGCCTGCAGGTTGGTCTGGTTTTGCTGAAAGTTGGTGATGACCTCGGCGTATTCCGCATCTTCGAGGGCTGAGCGTTGCCGCTCGCTCTCGAAGGTGGCCGCGCGCAGCTGGTCTTCGGCCAGGCGGAGGCGCTCGCCGATGGTGCCGGCCTCCGCGGTGCGGTCTACCAAATGGTCCCGTGCGGCATCCACGCGGCCCAGGATGTCATCGTAGTCGTCCATCGGCAGCGTACCTTCCAGCACGTCGATCAGGTCATCCAGCGCGTCAATAATGGTGCCGCCACCCGGTACGTTGAGGACCTCGTCGCCGGTAATGTTGATCTTGAGGCGGTTGGCGTCGAAGGCTTTATCCTCGCTCAGCTGCGGCCCCACCTGCCGGCGGCGTTCGCCGCTGAGGTCGCCCGTGGGGGCACCGGTGGCGTCGAAGGGCTGTGTGGTGGTTTCGGTGCCGGCAAACAGGTATTCGTTCTTGTGCTTCTCGTTGAGGTGCCCGATGGCCGTGTCGCGGAGGCCACGCACCTCGTTGGCCATGAGCTGCCGCTCCTGGGCCGACCACGTGTCGTTGCGGCCGCGGATGCCGATATCGCGTGCCTCGGTGAAGCGCTCGGCGAGCTGGTTCAGCTGTCCTTCCGTCTGCGCCACCCAGCCGGTGGCATCGGTGATGGCCCGCTCGTACTGGCCGAAGCGCCGGGTCAGCACCTCCAGCTGGCGCGCTTGCCCAAACGCCGTCGGGTCGTCGGAGGCGCGGTTGACGCGCTTGCCGGTGGCCATCTGCTCCTGCAGCCGGGCTTGCTCGCTCCGCTGCGCGCTGGTCGCGTTGGAGGCAAACCGGGAGTAGAGGCTGAGCTGGCGGGCCAGGTGAACGGAAGACATGGGCTAATGAAGGACGGTGAGAAAACGGGTTAGAGCGAGAGCAGGGTGTCGAACATACGCTGGGCGGTTTCGATGACGCGCGCGGAGGCGGCATACGACTGCTGATACTTGATGAGGTTGGTGACCTCCTCGTCCATGTTCACCCCCGAGGTCCCCTCCTCGATGCTGTCGAGGTAATCGATCACGCCGCGCTGCTGCTCTGCAAACTGGGTGGCCTGATTGACGCGGCTGCCGATGGAGCTGACGAGGTCGGTGAGGGCGCCTTCGGCGGTCTTGCCGCTGCCCGTGACGTTCGCGGTGCGGAGGCGGCCGATGTCGAGGGCGGTGTCGCTGTTGCCGGGGGTGCCGTCGGCGGAGGCGGCGATGTTGCGCGGGCTGCCCGCCACGTTGGCATCCAGGCGAAGCGTGCCGGCGGTGATGGTGCCGGGATCGTCGAAGAAGTTGCCCGCGGTGCCATCCAGGCCTTCGCCATCGGCATGCACCTCGTTGACGGCGCGGGCCAGCCCGGCGGCCAGGTCATCGAGCACCGCGCGGTGCTCTTCCACCACCTCCACGCTTCGCATCCAGGCGCCCAGCTTGCCGCTGGTGCGGGACCGATCGGTGAAGTCCACGCCCGTGCTGCCAAACGACAGGGTGGGCGGGGTGTCGGTGTCATCTACGCGCAGGGGCACGGTGGTGGCGTCATCTACCACCGTCATGCCGCCCAGCTTGATCGACAGCCGGTTGCCATCCTGGTTGACGCGCACAGGGCCGAATGTGCTCAGTTCGCGAATGAGGCCATCGCGTTTGTCCATCGCGGTGAAATCTTCGGTGCCGTTCGTCTTGGCCGTGCGGATCTGCTCGTTCAGTTCAGCGATGTCATCGAGGAGACCGTTCACCGTATCGACCCCGCCGCGGAGCGCGTCCGTGGCCTGCTCCCGGTAGCGCGTCATCTCCTTGTCCACCTTGTTGAAGGTGCCGGTCAGCGCCTCAGCTCGGTTCAGGAGGGTGGCGCGCACGCCCTCATCCAGTGGGTTGTCCGCCAGGTCCCCCCAGCCGTTCCAGAAGTCGTCGAGCACATTGTCGAAGCTTCCAGGTCCCTGTGGGAAGACGGCTTCGAGGGCACCCATGAGGCGGGCCTCTTCCTGCCCAAAGCCGTAGCCTGCCTGCGCTTCCCAGCTGGCGCGTTGCGTCATCTGGTCGCGCAGTCGGCTGAAGTCGTCGATGGTAACGCCCGTGCCCTGCCCGGCCCGCGAAGCCCCGTTAAAGAGGCCGCGGTCGGTGGTGGTGAGCGGGCCCATGGTCACACGGCGGCGCGCGTAGCCCTCGGTGTTGGCATTGGCGATGTTATGCCCGGTCGTATTCATGGCCGCCTGGTTGGCGAGCACGCCGTTGCGGCCGGTGCGGAGAAGGTTGGAAATACTCATGGCGAAAGGAGCGGGGCGTAAAAAGGCAGACGCAGCAGGGCGGCTATCCGACGCGGTCGACGAGCGAGCGCGGCGTCCCGGCGGAGGCGTCGCCGCGGGCGGTGTACACCTTGGGCGGGGGCGGCACGTTGAGGGCGCTGATGGCCTGCATCATGTCCTGGCCAAGGCTGAGGGCGTAGCGGAGGGCAAAGTCGAGGGCCTCACATTGCGCCTGGGCCTCTCGGGCATGCTCGCGAAGGGCCTGCCGGGTCTCGAGCAGGGCGCGCGCCTGCGCTTGTCCGGCAGGGCGTTCCCGGAGGGCTTCCACCACGGGCGCGACGCCAGCCGGCGGGGCCTCCAGCTTCAGCAGGCGCCCCAGGAGCCGCAGGTGCCGCTCGCGGGAGGTTCGGAGCTGTTCCAGTCGTCCCACGGCCTGCTGCGTGGCGTGCTGATGGGCATCCAGCTCGTCCTGTGCCTGCAGCGCTTCGAGCTGCTGGCCGGCTGCCGCGGCGAGCTGGCGCAGCGCGTCCGTTTCGTCGCGCAGGGTCGAGAGCAGCGCCTCTACAACAGAGGACGCACCGGAAGCTGGGGGTGAGGTAGACATAAGACAGGTATCGGCCAAAAAGCGGAGATTCAAATGAAAAGCGCCAGCAGCGGCAGCCTACGGCACATCGGGTGCGGTGTCCGTGCGCCTCTCAGCGGCATCTGTTGAGGCTGGCGTAGCAGTCCCCGGGGCGGCTGGGGGCTGGGGCGTTTCGGGTACAGGGGAGGGCGCAGCATCCGGCGCCGGCGCTTTCACAAGGCCGGCCCGCTTCCACTGCCGTAGCAGGAGGTCATCCAGCTTAAAAGCGCCGGCCTCCACGAGGTGGTCGGTCAGCATCTCCGTGAGCTGGTCGCGCTGCTGGTCCTTCTGGCTGTTCATCCAGCCGGGGCCGTCCTCACCCGCCAGACTGTCGTTGAAGAGGTTTTTCGTCATCTCAGAGACGAATTGCCGCACCAACACAGATTCGAACTCGCGCGCGGCCTTCCGCGCCTCATCAGGCGAGGCGGGGTCTTCGGTCGTCATGGCGCCCGCTTGTTGAAGCGCCCGGGTGGGGTCGATGGTCATGGCAGGCAGAAGGAAGGATCAGAGGATTTCGAGGGTGCCTTGCAGCGCACCGGCGCGGTCAATAGCCTGGAAGATGGCGATGATGTCGCGTGCGGTCAGGCCAAGCTCGTTGAGGGCGGCCGCCAGCTCGTTCACGTTCGTGTTGGGGTCCAGCACCACGGATTGCGTGCGCTCTTCCTCAAACCCGGCCTCGCCGACGGTGGCTTCAGCGGTTTCGCCTTCACCGAACGGATTGGGTTGAACGATGACGGGGTCTTCCCGGGTGGTCACGACAATGCTGCCGTAGGTGACCATCACCTCGTTGATGCGGATGTTGCCCCCGGCCACGATGGTGCCCGTACGTTCGTTCACGACCAGGCGGGCCGGCGTGTCAATGGTTACAGCGAGCGCTTCAAGCTCCGCCATTACCTCGGCCGGGCCTCCTTCCACGTCGCCCGGTACCTCCACGTCTATCCGTCCTGCGTGCGCGGCCCGCGCGCTTCCCGGATACACTTCATTGATGGCGTCTGCCACCCGTCGCGCGTTCGTAAAGTCAGGTCGGCGCATGTTCAGGGCGAGGGTCGCATCGTTGAGTTGCGTGTCGAGGCTCTGCGTGATGAGGGCGCCGCCCGGCACGCGGCCTGTGTTCGTCTGGCCCGAGCGTGCGCTGGCGCCCCCGGCTTCAGCCAGGATGGCGCCGGTTGAGATGGGCCCCTGCGCCATGGCGTACACCTGCTGGGTCATGGGATTGAGGAGCGGGGTCTGCAACAACACACCGCCGTTTAGCGATTGGGCGTCGCCCATGGAGGACACCGTCACGTCCAGCGCACCGCCGGTCCCTCCAAAGGGGTCGAGCATGGCCGTGACCATGACGGCCGCGACGTTGCGCGAGCTCAGGAGGTCGGGGTCCACCGTGATGCCAAACCGCCGCAGCATGTTGGCGATGCCTTGCACCGTGTAGGGCGCACCGCGCGAGCCCCGGGCGCGGTCGCCGCTGCGGTCCAGGCCCACGACGAGGCCGTAGCCGGTCAACTGCATGGGCGCGGCCCCGTCAATGTTTACGAGGTCCTTCAGGCGGGCCTCACCATCGGCCTGGGCCAGGACGGGTTCTGCCAGCAACAGCCCGGCCATTAGCAGCACGCAGACCGGGAGCCAGTGTGCCGCGCGGACGGTGTGGGAGAGACGAAAGGAGGGCATAGAGCGAAGGAAACGTCGAAAAACGAACGATTAGTTGGAGGCTGCAAACACGGCGGCGGCGCCAAGCACCACGATGGAGCCGAGGCGGACGAGCTGGCCGGGACGAAAGAAGCGGCGGCTGATACCGCTCTGCCGATATTCGATATCAGCGTTGGCAATCTGGTGCGAGAAGATGGTGTTGTCGAACCGAACATCGAACGCCCGCACGGTGCCGCTCACGCGCATGGTGTGGCTGACCCCGTTGACGTTCAGCTTGCGCTCGCCACTGATTAGCAGGTTGCCGGCGTCGTCCGTCCCGGTGACGGTAGCGGTGAAGGTGCCCTCCAGCATGTCGCTCTGCAGCGACGAGTTGCGGGCATTGCTGGAGCGCGAGAATTCGGCATCGGCGCCAAACCGTCCCGCAAGGCCATCGGAGCCGCCGACCTGCGCGCCGCCGCCCATCGCTGCATCGGAGCGCGACTGGTAGTCGCTGCGGCGCTGGGCGTTGGTGCGTTCGGAGAGAATGACGGTCAGCACCTGACCCTCGCTTTGGGCTTTGGGATCAGCAAACATGGACTCTTGGGCGACGCCAAGCTGTGGCGCCCAGAGGGCGGCAAGCAGCACGGCTAAGGGAAGCAGTAAGAAGCGCATCATGGCAAGAAGGGCTGGCGATCGGAATGAGGAGAAGGAAGAGGGGGCGTGAAGGCAATCAGAGGGTCTCGACCCAGGCGGCTGCGCCGGGACCGGTGATGCGGGCACGGTACATCGTGCCGGTGTCCGGCACATACACGCGAATGATGTCGTCGGCATAGCCATGATCGCGGGCGGTGCCCCGTAGGGTGAGGGTAAACTGGGGGCGACGGTACTGCAGGTTGACGGCGTCGCCACGGGTGACGAGGTGGGCGGGCCGGAGGTCGCCTGCGCGGAGGGTGCGGTCAGCGCGCAGGTAGCGGGCTGCATAGAGACGGCCCTCGCGCTGCAGTGCACGGTAGTCGGCGGCGCGCAGCGGGGTGCCGCTAAAGCGGGTGACATCCACCCATCGGGCAACCACCGCATCGGACGCGACGGCATCATCGGCTCGCAGGGTTTCAAGGGGCACCATCACCGAGTCGAAGTGCGCCACCTGGAGCAGCGCGCGTCCAAGCGACTGCCGTGGGCCATCAGCGGGCCGGGCTTCAATCTCCGCCTGCACCCGGCCGCGGGGTACGCCATTCGTACGCGTCAGGTGAACGCGCACGGCGTGGTCGGTAGGAAGCGGCTCCGTATTGGGCAGGCGAAGGACGTCCACAGTGAGCCGGTGCGCGACCCCTGGAAAGGCGTCGGCCAGCGCTTGCGTAGCGGCCATCTGCACACGCTCGTTTAGGTCCGGCCCCGGGGTGCCGATAACGGCACCAGCGGGCGAGGCCGCTACCGCAGATGGCAACCCCCACCCAGCCAGCAGCAGGAGGGCGGCGGTCCAACAGGCGTGGTATGTGCGTGCCATACGCATACAGAAAGAGGCCCGCGAAAGCGTAGCGGTGGTCAGGTAGGGTTAGCGCTTGAGGTTGTTGGTGACCTGGAGCATCTCCTCGCTGGTGCTCACCATCTTCGAGTTAATCTCGTAGGCGCGCTGGGCCGAGATCAGGTTGACCATCTCCTGCACTACGTCCACGTTGGAGGATTCGAGGAAGCCCTGGCGGATGCGCCCAAAGCCCTGCTCGCCGCCCACGCCAATCTCGGGCTCGCCGCTGGCTACCGTCTGTTCGTAGAGGTTACCTCCCATGGAGCGAAGCCCCCCGGGGTTGAAGAAGCGCGCCATCTCGATCTGCCCGAGGTCCACGGGCGCCACTTCGCCTTGCATACGGGCGGAGACCATGCCCTGCTCATTCACGTAAATCTCGACGGTCTCTGGGGGGATGGCGATGTCAGGGTCCAGTTCGGCGCCGTTTTGGGTGACGACCATCCCATCCGAGTTGATGGTGAAGGTGCCATCGCGGGTGTAGGCGAGTTCGCCATCGGCCGTCCGTACCTGAAAGAAGCCATCGCCGTTGATGGCCAGATCCAGCGAGTTACCGGTCTCCACAAAGCCGCCCTGCTGATGGTTGCGCACGGTAGAGATAGCCGCTGCACCGTGGCCCATCTGCAGGCTGGCCGGTGCCGTATTGCGGCCATCGCCGTCGGTACCGGAGGTCTGGATGGTCTGATAGAGCAAGTCGTGAAACACCATCGTCGAGCGCTTGAAGGAGGTGGTGTTGGCGTTGGCCAGGTTGTTGGCAATGTTGTCGACGCCCGTTTGCTGGGCGCTCATGCCGAGAGAGGCGGTGCGGAGCGAGCGAAGCATAAGGTGAAATCCGAATGGGGTAGCAGAGAAAGACGGTATGGAGGCGGCCAGAATAGCGCCGTCCGGTGCGTATCAGGAGGGCGGTGTTAGAAGCGACCGGCATCGCGGACCAGCTGGCCGAGGATCTGGTCGGTGGTCTGCATGGCTTTTTGCTGCGACTCGAACAGGCGGAAGTGGGCGATCATCTCGGTCATTTCGTGCAGGGCGTTCACGTTGCTGCCTTCCACAAAGCCCTGCTGCACCGACGGAATGGCGACCGGCTCGGTGGGTTGGTCCGTGGCAAACGTGGCCCCCTCGCGACGCTCCAGATCCATGGGGTCGGGGAAGGTCACCACCTGCAACTGCCCGACCGGGTCGTCGCCAGCGAAGATGCGCCCTTCTTCCGTGATGCTGATCCGGCCGGCGTCCTGCGGGATGACCAGCGGTCCGTCGTCGCCTTGCACGATGGCCCCGCTGGCGGTGCGCAACTGCCCATCCTGGTCCGTCACAAAGCGGCCATCGCGGGTGTACCGTTGCTCGCCCGTAGGGGCATCCTCCACCACAAAGAAGCCCTCCCCGTTGAGGGCTACATCCAGCGGGTTGTCGGTCTTGTCGAGGGTGCCGCGGGAGAGATCGGCCCACTGCGTCTGGATACGCTCCGAGCGGGGCGCGCCTTCAATGTCGAGGCGCTCATCCAGGGCTTCCACAAATACGCGGTCGCGCTTGAAGCCAGCGGTGTCGGCGTTGGCCAGGTTGTTTGCCGTCCGCTCCTGGTTGCGGACCATCTGGTCCATGGAGGCGAACGTATTCTGCAGGCGAAGAAGCATAGCACAGGAGGGTCTGGTTCACCTGTGCGTAAGTGCAAAGCATCTGCCAAGGGGCGCGATGGGCCGATTAGGGCCGATTCTGCGGACTACGCGGCCATTGCGCAGATGCCGGGGGGTACCGCGGGCGCCTGAGGGCAACATTTTCCGTGGGGGCCTTCGGCAGCTTTTACCGGAGGGCCTTCTGCTTCGCGATGCGGTAGCGCTGGCCTACGCAGCCGTCGCCTTCGTGCCCTGCGGTAGGCTGCTGCTCAGCCAGTCGTGGAGCGCCACGATGTTGAGATGAGGGCTATCTTCGCTTATGTGAGCCTCCGCCCAGGCGCGAAACGAGAGGGCGGGTCCGGTGGACGTTTCGGGAGCACCATCGTCGGAAATCGTCGCGACCACCGTGGCGACGCCATCGCCAGAGGAGAGCGCCGGGATGTCGGGCCCTGTAGGGCTATAGCCGTGGAAGTGAAGGGCGAGGCGGACGAGCTCGCGCGCAGCTGGGTCGGTGAGGTGAACGGTTACGGCCCCGGTACCCGTGGCGCTGGGGATCTCGCCGCTACGTGTTGAGCGAAAGACCTCTTCGGTGTCCTGTACTTTTTGCGGCAGCGCATGCAGCAGGGTCTCTTGCGCGCGGGCGTCCATGGTGCGCACGAGCTGCCGCGCTGGCGGGCATAGCTCCACGTAACGGTTGCCGCTACCGCCGATGCGGGCCATCTTTACAAGGTCGTTGGCATAGCCCACCATGCCGGCAAGGGTGCCCGGCGCCTGGCGACTCGGGTCGTGGTGGGCCGCCACCGCCTCCGTAATCTCGTCGGGGAGGTTCCAGTGGATGCACAGCGCTTCGCCTACGGCCGCGTGATGGATGCCCAGGTGCTCCTTCTCGTAGGTGTGGAGCGGCTGCCCCTGTGCCTGTTGCAGCACGTCGGCGTACATTTCGCCATGATGCATCAGCAGGACGAGCTTGCCGATATCGTGCACGAGCCCCGCCACGAAGGCTTCGCCGGGGTCGCAGGTGCGCTGGGCGTGGGCGAGGGCGCGCGCCGCGGTGCCCGTAGCGATGCTGTGCCGCCAGAAGGCCTCAGCGTGACGTGCCCAGGCGCCGTTGAGGCTACTTTCGATGTTCATCACCGAGATGCTCAGGGCCAGGTTAACGATGGCCTCCCGGCCCAGGAGTACGGTGGCCTGCCGCACGGTCTGGATCTGACGGGAAGCCCCGTAAAAGGCTGAATTGGCGGCCCGGAGGGTGCGCACCGTCAGGGTCTGATCTGACTCAATAACTTTCACGATCTGTTGGAAGTCCACTTCGGGCTCCCGCACCAGCGTCAGGAGCTGCTGCACGGCCGCGGGCAGCGGGGGAAGGGAACGAATGGCTTCACGGATGTAGTCAGGAACGATAGCGCGCATGGGCATCAGAAAGCGGAGGAACAGAATGCGGAGGGAACGAACAGACCGGCACCACGCAGCGATGGCGCGGTGAACGTGCGTTGGGTATCGGCAGTGACCGGTCGGAAATTAAGCCCCGAACCGCCGTCTTCGGATGTGTGATGGTCCCGCTCCGTTGCACGCCTCGTCTTGAATCCCCCCATGAAAAGGCGTACGTTATACTTCCTACCGTAGGCCGTCCCTTGCCCCGTATGCCAGGGCGTGGCCCTTCTCTTCACAGCTCTATCTGTGCTCTATGAACCGACGTCGACGTAAAGAACTCTACATTGCTATTGCCATTCTCATCGGGATTTTCGTGGCCGGATGGCTCATTGCGCAGTTTACCACGTAGCTCTTGTTTCACCACGTAGTCCCTGCTGCGGGAAACAGCGGACAGTTAGGGCCCGGGGTGAGGCCCATCGTACCTTGTGATAGGTAGCCGCACCGACGCCAGGGGGCTAACCAGAGGTTTTGCGCACCGCAGATGCGTGGTGCTGTGGCAGAGTGTTGCCACGCACGGTGGCTGGGCGTTGCTGCGTTGCTCAATACACAGCGTTTAATCTGCCGATTTCGGCCGGGGGTCGTCGGGGCACATCCGCCGCAGGCGCTCCCAGCTGTAGATCCCGGTATCATGCCCGTCGTCCCAGGTGAGGCGAAGCCCGATGCTACCAGCACGCTCGGCCTGCACGTCTGTCCACGTGCGGTCCGCCGGTTCGTCGAACAGGGCCGGGTCGGGCAGTTGTTGGTTGCCGTGGCCCTGACAGTTGGCGCACGGGCAGGCCTTCCGCAGGCCATCCAGCGGGAACGTGGTCTCGTGTCCATCGGCCCAGTGAATCTGGAACTGCTGGGCTTCCGTGTCGATGGTTACGCGCGTCGGGAGGGTCTGGCGTGGCGTTAACATGGGGGGAGGTTAGCAAAGCAGATGACGTAAAAGACGGGCCACACAAAAAACCGGCGCAGACCCTGAGGTCTCCGCCGGTTTGTATGGATGTGCAGTATGGGCGCTACGCCTCCACGGACGCATCCTACAACTCGGGCTCGTCCTGGAAGGGGTAGATCTCTTTGAGCAGCGCCTGCAACTTGGTACGGCCGCGGTTGATGCGGCTCTTCACGGTGCCCATGGGGAGCCCCGTGATCTCCGCGATTTCATCGTAGGCCAACTGCTGAATGTCACGCAGCACCACGACCTCACGGAAATCCGGTGGAATCTCGTTCAACGCTTCCTGAATGTACCGGTCTTGCAGCGTGCTCTCCGTGTGCCGGTCCGGCGAGAAGGACTCGTCCGGGATGGCCATTTCGTACTCCTCATTGTCGCGATTGACCGACTGGATGGAGTACATCCGGCGCCGCTTCCGTTTGCGGTACTCCGAACGGGCCAGGTTACCGGCAATGGTATAGAGCCATGTCGAGAACTTGGCAATCCGCTGGTAGGAGTGCCGGTTACGGTAGACCCGGAGGAACGTCTCTTGGAGAAGGTCCTCGCACCGTTTCGTATCGCCCAAGAAGCCATACAGGTAGTGCATGAGGCGTTCCGAGTACCGGTCCACCAAAATGTTGAAGGCCTCAACCGTGCCGGCTTGAAACTGCTCCATCAGATCTTCGTCGCTCATCTGCTGAAGCGCATCGTACCGGCTGGAAGCCGAGCGTTGCCGCTTTTCGGTCTTGCGAATGACTTTAGTATTTGACACGATGCACCTGCGTTCTATGCGAAAATTGCACGCGTGCGCTGGAGGGTCAACGCGAATCGGGAAGCTGCGCCCGGCGCTTCGTCAAAAGCACACGTAAGTAGAAGGTAAAGCGCGGCGGGGCCGCTTTGTGCTGTACCCTACAGGGGTACAACGTTTGCTTGCTCCTACATAGTATTGTATGGAGTGAAGAGTTACTGTGAGGAACTTGCTATGAAGAAAAATTTCACAATAGGAATCTCTTCATCTTTCCACCAGTATGTCAGTGTTTCTACGGTGCAAAGCCCATGCCGGCTGGCGTTATAGGGCCGGTTCCCCGAAAGCCCGCCGCATTGTCAGGGGCGGTTTTCCCTGTAGAAAGCCCGCCTTGTGGTAGGTGGCGTCTCTGGTCTGAAATTCCTACGTTGGGCTTTCAATATCCTGCTCATCCTTCGTGGTACTCCATGTCTGCCCGTTACATCCCTCGTCTTGCCTGTTTCGCGCTACTCATCGGCTTACTGGCGTCCGCTCCGGCACTCGTCGTCGGACAAGACGCCAATCCAGCGGCTCCATCGGCTGCTACGGATGAGCCCAATATCCGCCTGGCGATCCACGGTGGGGCCGGGACCATCCTTCCCGAAAACATGACAGATGCGCAGGAGGCCGAATACCGGGCCGCGCTGGAAGAGGCGCTGCGGGCCGGGTATGAGGTGCTGCGCAACGGCGGGAGCGCCACCGACGCCGTGATTGCCGCCATCGTCCCCATGGAGGACTCCCCGCTGTTTAACGCGGGACACGGCTCGGTTTTTACCGCCGATGAGACGGTGGAGATGGATGCCTCCATCATGGAAGGCGCCATGCGCAATGCCGGCGCGGTGGCAGGCGTCATGCGCACGAAGAACCCCATCCGGCTGGCGCGCCTCGTGATGGACGAGTCGCCTCACGTGATGCTGGCGCGTGAAGGGGCCGAGGTGTTTGCTGAAGACTACGACATTGAGTTTCGCGACAACGAATACTTCCACACCGACCACCGGCTGGAGGCCCTCCGCAACGCACAGAGCGATGCGGGTGCGGCGTATCCTGAGGCATCTGAGGCCTACCTGGGCACCGTGGGCGCGGTAGCGTTGGACGCCGA
Source organism: Rhodothermaceae bacterium Tc-Br11_B2g6_7 (assembly GCA_001564055.1). Classification (GTDB taxonomy): domain Bacteria; phylum Bacteroidota; class Rhodothermia; order Rhodothermales; family Salinibacteraceae; genus Tc-Br11-B2g6-7. Next base: position 13,105 of record LKNB01000039.1, on the reverse strand, counting down.
CGGCAACCTCGCGGCGGCTACCTCCACCGGGGGGATGACCAACAAAAAGTTTGGCCGTATCGGCGACTCGCCCATCATCGGGGCAGGCACCTATGCCGATAACCGTTCGTGTGCTGTGTCTTCCACAGGCCACGGCGAGTTCTTCATCCGCGCGGCCATTGCCTACGACGTATGTGCGATGGTACGCTATACCGGGCTCTCGTTGGCCGAGGCGGCCAGTGCCGTCATCCACGGAACGCTCACCGAGATGGGCGCCACCGGCGGGCTCATCGCGATGGATCCCGAGGGCCATGTGGCGATGCCCTTCAACACGCCGGGCATGTACCGCGGCGTGATTGATGCAGACGGGTCGGTGCAGGTTGACATTTTTCGTGACTGATTTCGTGACGCGCAGACCCGCGCAGATCGTTTAGGCCGCTCCTGTTTACTGAGAGGGTGGCGGGCTCCGGGTGCGGCAGTGCCTCCTGCAGAAGTGTGCACCGCCGTCCACTACATCGTACACCCGCGTGGCCTGCTCTGGCTGCGCGCCGGCCTCAAGCCGCGCTATGGGCCGCGTATGGGGTGCGGCCCTTTGTTTGAGAGGGCTTTGGGGTACCGGTGCTGTCCTGGCATCGGCCGGCCCCGCTCACGTACCCCGCTGCCCCATGTCAACTGTCACGCGCCTCGCCCCACTGTTCGCCCTGCTCATGCTGCTCGCCGCTTGCGTCGGCCCCGAAGGCCCGCCAGGGCGTGACGGGCGCGATGGCGCGGAGGGGACGTTTGCGATCAGCATTCCCTTCATCTTCGATCTCGACATCGACACCCGCTCCGGGGCGGTAGCCTCTGCCGCGTTCGATATGCCCGAGATCACCCCGTCTGTTACGGACAACGGCGCGGTGATTGTGTACTTCTTCGATCAGGGCACATGGACGGCCCTGCCCTTCACCATCGGGTTGGAATCGCTCGACGAACCCTTCGTCGACTATACGGTCACGTTTGGCTACGCCTTTGACGACGCTCTGCTGGAGGTCTTCCTCGAAGCCTCCACGGATGATGACTTCGTGTGGGAAGAAATTGATGGGTTCTTCGGTGGCGGGGTAGACATGCGCGCCGTCATCTTGAATGGCGTAGCGGCCGGGCAGGCCACCGTCGACTTCGCCGACTACGACGCTGTTATGCACCACTTCAACCTGGACTCGTGACGACCTATCGTACGTACCTGCGTACCGGTGCATCGCGGGTCCGCTGTACTGTTTGCGCGTCGGTCGGCTTGTGGCTGACCGGCGTGCTATGGATCGCCTTGCTGCTTGTATTGCCGGGCTGTGACCGCGCTACAGATGCTGGTACCGACGGCTATACCTATCTGGAAACGGCGAGCCCGCACGGCACCGGCAAGGTGTATATGGGGCGCGAGATCGCCCGGATGATGGACACCACGGCTGCCGAGCACCTGGACCGCCCGGCGCGAGAGGTGCAGGAGATGCCGCGCCTGGTGTTGGAGGCGCTACCCCTTACGCCCGCCAGTGTGGTGGCCGACATCGGGGCTGGCACCGGCTATTTCACGCTGCGCATCGCCGAGCGGGTGCCAGACGGGCAGGTCTTCGCCGTTGACATCCAGGAGGCGCTGCTGACGCAGGTGCACGCGCGGGCCACGGCAGCCGGCCTCACCCACGTCACCCCCGTGCAGGGCGCCGTCGACGACCCGCGCCTGCCCACAGACAGCATCGACGTGGCGCTGATCGTAGACGCGTACAACGAGTTCTCGCATCCGCGCGAGATGATGCAGGCGATCCGGCGAGCGCTACGTCCCGGCGGGCAACTGGTGGTGGTGGAGTTTCGGGGAGAAGACGAGACGGTGCCGCTGCCCGACCTGCACCGGATGACGGAAGCACAGCTCCGCCGCGAGCTGGAGGCCGTGGGCTTCCGCTGGCGCGAAACCCGCGACATGCTGCCGCAGCAGCACTACCTTGTGTTCGATAGCCCTGCAGAGGGGCGCCCCACCACGAACTGATCCTTGCATGAAGCGACCGGTATAGAAGGAAGCCCTAACGCGCTACCGCCCTTTTCTCCTTACGAGCCACCCTGCCTGTGGAACCCGTCGAATATCCCATCAACGGAATCTTGGACCTGCACCACTTCCGGCCGCAGGAAGTCGCGGACCTGGTGGAGGAATACCTGCGGGCGTGCCGGGAAGAAGGGATTGACCGGGTGCGCATCATCCACGGTAAGGGAAAGGGCGTACTGCGGCGGACGGTGCACAGTGTACTGGAGCGGACCGCCTACGTGCAGGACTACCATCTCGACAGCGGCAGCAGCGGAAGCTGGGGGGCCACCATCGCCTATCTGAATCTATCGGCCTGATCGCCGTGCAGCCATGATGCAGCGTACCATCTGGACGGATTTCACCTCTCCCCGGGCGCGCCTCCAGGCGCTGAAGCGCCGCCGGCACGAGCTCATCACCCGGGCCACCACGCGGCAGGAGCGGCAGCGCCTGCTCCCCGAACTGCGCCAGATCAACCGCGAGGTGCGCCGGCTGGAGCGGCGGTGAAGGGTAGTAGCTCCCACGGCAACCGCCTGATGCTGCAGGCGGGCACGAAAAAGCGCTGCCTCTCCCGCCGGAGAAGCAGCGCTCATCACTTCAGAGGTAGACGTGCGCGGGTGTTAGGCTTCCGACTGGATGCGCTGCAGCGTTTCGAGGTTGTCCCGCACGTGCTGAGCGGAGGTGGTCATCAGCTGCTGCTCTTCCTCGTTCAGCTCCACCTCAATGATTTCCTCCACGCCGTTGCGGCCGAGGCGGACGGGTACGCCAATGAACATGTCGTTCAGGCCATACTCGCCATCCACATACGCGGCACAGGGGAGCACCCGGCCCGAGTCTTTGATGATGGCTTCTGTCATCTCGGCCGCTGCCGCACCCGGCGCGTACCAGGCCGAGGTGCCCATGAGGCCGACGATCTCGCCGCCGCCTCCCTTCGTGCGCTCCACGATGGCGTCGATGGTGTCTGCATCCATCAGCTGGGGCAGGGGGATGCCGCCAATGGTGGTGTAGCGGGGCAGCGGCACCATCGTGTCGCCATGGCCACCCATCAGGAGGGCCTGGATGTCGCGCACGGAGACGCCCAGCTCGGCAGAAATGAAGCTCCGATACCGGGCCGTATCCAGCACCCCGGCCATGCCCATCACGCGGTGGTGCGGGAAGCTGCTGGTGGTGTAGGAAACGTACGTCATCACATCCAGCGGGTTGGACACAATGATCAGAATCGCATCTGGGCTGTGCGCTACAAACTGCTCGGTGACGCTGCCCACGATGCCGGCGTTCTTAGCCAGCAGGTCGTCGCGGCTCATGCCTGGCTTGCGTGGCAGCCCCGCCGTGATCACGCAGATGTCGGAGCCGGCTGTATCCTCATACGCGTTGGCCCCCGTAACCGTGGTGTCGAACAGGTGGACCGGCGCAGCCTCGGCCATGTCCAGCGCTTTGCCCTGTGGAAGCCCTTCCTTAATGTCAACCATGACCACTTCCTCGGCCATGTCTTTCCGGGCGACGCACTCGGCTACGGTAGCCCCTACGTTGCCTGCGCCAATGACTGTGACTTTCATAGGATGCCTCTCCGATGTTTATGAGATAATATTTACGTATGCAGTGCTTTTCCTGAGTAGTAGAAATCAATCAAAGCGTAGCATGCATTTCAGCCAAATTTTAGCGAAATGCAGCGTGCAACGCGGCGTCGCTTGAGGCGTGTCAACTTTTCCTGTGTGTTCCTTTTGCGTCCCTTTCGTCCTATGTATCTCTATTTCGTACGTCACGGGCTGGCCGCGCGCGCCGCTGCCGGCACTTCCGATCGCGAACGCATCCTCACCGACCGCGGGCGCGCCCAGTTGGAAGCGCAGCAACAGGCCCTGCAGCGCCTCGCCTGGCCCGTGGCGCGGGTGCTGCACAGCCCGTTGGTGCGAGCCCGGCAAACGGCTGCGGCGCTGGCGCCGGCCTTTGCGCTCGTGCCAGAGGAAGAGCGGCTGCTGCAACCGGGCGTGACGCTTGCCGACGTTCAGGAAATCGCCAGCCGCTACCCCACGAGCGCCCACCTGATGCTGATCGGGCACCAACCCGATATGGGGCGGCTTACCCATCGCCTGACCGGGGCCTCCGTCGCGGTGCAGGAAGGAGTTATTATTGTGATCGAAGCGCGCTCCGTGCGGCCGCAGCAGGGCACCCTCCGGGCCATCTATGCGCCGGAAGACCTCGCCCAGCTGGGGCGCGCGCTGCCTGCTACCTGATGGATGGTGTGTCCTATGTCCCTTGACCGGCTTGTCGAAGCCCAAGTCCAGCCGGGCAGCCTTACGCGGCTGCTGCTGTGCGTTGCCTTTTTGGGCTATCTGTCGGTGGCGCTGCTGCTGGATCCAGCGCACGTGCCCTTCGGACTGCTCTGGGTGGCGCTGGGCATCTTTCTGCTGTACCGGGAATACCGGGCCTACCGGCAGCGAACGGACGGCCCACCGGCATAACCCCTCGGCAGGAAATCCTCTCGGCTCCCCTTCAGCCGTTGCCTCAGGGCGCCGATAGCATGGGCACGCACCGCTACCGCTTGATCTGATGTTTCGATGGACTTCGTATCTCTACTGCGTGCTGGCTCGTGGATTGAGGTTGTGCTTTATGTGGCAGCCGGGCTGGTCCTGGGCATTTACGTGCTGCGGGTGGTCATGCGCCTGCGGAGCGCGGCCCATTCGCCGGAGGAAGTAGCTGAGGCCCGCGCGGACGTCTTGCTCCGGCAGCACCGGGCCAATGAGCGCCCGGCGCATCGGTGGAAGGCGGCTGACGCGGAAGATGCAGGCCATGCGGATGCCGATGCGCTGTCGGCGAAGCCCAAACCGGCCGCCTCGTCGTCCCCCGATGAGCCATCGTAGCGCTTCCACCGGGCGGATCATTCACGGACCGGTGCGTTAAAGCCGGTCCCCCTCGGCTCGTCTCTTCTCGTTGCTCTGCCTGTGCCGTGTCCTTTTCGGCCGTGCCGTTTGTCATTGTGGATACCGAAACGACGGGCACGAAAGCCGGCCGCGACCGACTATTGGAAATCGGCGCCGTACGCATGGTCAATGGGACCATCGAGGACCGTTTCTCGGCGCTCATCAACCCCGAGCGTAGCGTCCCGGCGCGCATCACCAAGCTGACGGGCATCACGACCGGGATGGTGTTCGACCGGCCCACGGTGGACGAGGTGCTGCCGGCGTTCCTGGAGTTTCTGGGCACTGATGTTTTCGTCGCGCACAACGTCTCCTTCGACAAGCGCTTCTTGAACGCGGCACTCAAGCGCACGGGCCACGAGCCCATGGCTAACGACACGCTCTGCACGTTGCGACTGGCGCGGCGCCTCCTCACGGGATTGCGCTCGAAGGGCCTCAGCGCGCTCATCGACTTCTACGGTATTCAGATTGAGGCGCGGCACCGGGCCCGAGGCGATGCCGAAGCTACGGCTGTGGTGTTGCAGCGCCTCCTGCGGCACGTGACCTTCGAGCACGAGATCGACACGCTGGAGGGCTTGCTCACGTTTCAGCACCGCACCTACGCCACCACCGATGCACAGCCGGAGCATATTCGGGAGATCCGTACGGAGGTGCTGCCCGATCTGCCCGCGCGCCCCGGGGTCTATTTTATGAAAGACCGTCGGGGCGGTACCATCTACATCGGCAAGGCCAAGCGACTGAGCGACCGCGTGCGCAGCTATTTCCGGGGCACTGGCGCACAGCCGCCGCGCACGCAGAAGCTGCTGAAGGCCGTGCGGAGCGTCACCTGGGAGGCTATGGACTCCGAGTTGGAAGCGCTGCTGGCCGAGTCGCGCCTCATCAAACAGCACAAGCCGCGCTTCAACCGGGCGCAGCGGCGCTACCGCAACCGGCCGTTCATCAAGCTGGACCTCAGCCACGAGGCGCCGACCGTTTCCTACGTGCCTTACATCGACGAAGATGAAGCCGAGTATTACGGTCCGCTGGCCGGGCGAAAGCAGGCCGAGCTGGTGCTGGAGGTCATTAGCCGCGTGTACTCCCTCCGCGAGTGCGAAGAGCCGCAGTACCGGAAGGGGGAACGCTGCCTTTACGCGGACCTGGACCGGTGCACGGCGCCGTGCGTGGATGGCCCTACGGAGGCGTACACGGCTGCCGTTGACGGTGTGCGGGCCTTTCTGAAGGGGCAGGATCGAGACGTGCTCACCATGCTGGAAGCGAAGATGCACGAGGCCGCCGATGCGCTGGCCTTCGAAGAGGCCTCCCGCTACCGCGACATGCTGCAGCGCGTAGAGCGGATGCTGCGCCGGCAGGAAGTGGTGGCCGCGCCCATCCTGAAGCACCATGCCGTGGTGCTGGAGCCGGGCGCCGCGCCCGACACCTGGAACGTGCTGTGTATTCGGTTTGGCCAGTTGGAGGAGGTGCTGGTGGTGCCGGCTGCGTTCCCGCCGGAGGCCATGGCCCGCCTTGAGGCTCGCCTCGCGGTGCACTTCGACCCTGACGCCGAGCAACCCGCCCCGTACCGCAAGCCCGAGGTGGACGCCCTGCGGCTCACCGCGCAGTGGCTCCACGGCAACCGCGATACCCTGCAGCAGATTCGCTGGCGTCCGGGCGTCAGCTCCGAGGCCCTGGCCCAGCAGATCCGCACCCGGGCGCTGAAATCCGCAGCCAACGAGGCTGCCCACCCGATGGACGCCTCCGCGCCCGCTTCGTCCGAAGCTGCCTGACATCCCCATTCATCCCCTTCTTTTTTATGGAAGCCCGCCCCTCGTCCGCCCCTACCGATCCCGCTCAGGCCCCGAAGGCCAACGGCTCCATGCCGTCGCGGGTCTGCATCATCGACATCGGGACGAACTCCATCCACTCCATCATCGTGGATGCCTATCCCAACGGCACGTATACGGTGCTGGACAAGATCAAGGAGATGGTGCGGCTGGGAGAAGGGGGGTTTGCTGATCAGGCGCTCACCGATGCAGCCATAGAGCGGGCCGTCCACGCCCTGGAACGGGTCCGCCTCTTGGCCGATGGCTGGAATGCCGTCGAGCATCTGGCCTTCGGCACCAGCGCCATCCGCGAGGCCACCAACGGCGGGGTGCTGGTGCGCCGTGCGCAGAAGGAAGCGGGCATTAAGATCCGCACCATTCCGGGGGCGCTGGAGGCCGAGCTCATCTACAAAGGCGTGCGGCGGGCGGTAGACCTGCCGGACCCCGTGATGCTCGTAGACATCGGCGGCGGTTCCACCGAGTTCATCATTGCAGATGCACGGGAGGTGTACTTTGCCCAGAGCCTGAAAGCCGGGGCGGCGCGGATGACGGAGCAGTTTGTGACCACCGATCCGGTAAACGCGGAGGAGTTTCGCGCCATGCGGTCGCACATCCGGGAGCTGCTTCAACCGGTCTTTCGGGCAGCGCGCGCCTACGATGTGCACGAGTTGGTGGGCTCTTCGGGTACGCTGGAGTGCATCGCCGAAACCCAGGTGCGGCACGCGGGCGACGGCTCCCGTTCCATTTATCAGCAGGCGCTGGACGGCCAGGCCATCCGTGACGTCACCAAGCGCATCATGTTATCCTCCCGGGCCGAGCGTGAGGACATGCCGGGGATCGACCAGAAGCGCCTCGACCAGGTGGTGGCGGGGGCTACGCTGGTGGATGTATTGCTCAAAGACCTGGGCGTGGAGCGGCTACGCCTCTCGCCCAACGCGCTACGGGAGGGGATGGTAGATCACTTCATCGCAACCAACTATGAGCGCCTGGAGCAGCTTGCACCGTTTGCTGGCGTGCGGCGACGGGGCATCTACGCGCTGGGCTTCCGGTTCGACTGGGACCGCCCGCACGTGGAGCAGGTGGCGCGGCTCTCGCTGCTGTTGTTTGATCAACTCGCCCCGCTCCATCAGCTGGGCGAGACGGAGCGCGAGCTGCTGGAGTACGGAGCGCTGCTGCACGATATTGGCTACCACATCAGTCGGCGCAAGCACCACAAGCACTCCCGGTACCTCATCGAAAACGCCGACCTGCACGGCTTTCAGCCCGAGGAGATCGACGTGATGGCCAACATTGCCCGGTACCACCGCAAGGCCTTCCCGAAGCGCAAGCATACGCCGTTTATGAATCTCTCCAAGGTACACCGGGCCGTGGTGCGACGCTGTGCCTCGCTCGTGCGCCTGGCGGAGGCGCTGGACCGTAGCTACTTCCAGAATGTGGATACGCTCACCACGGACATCACCGAGGATGCGGTGCACCTGCACCTCCACACCCACGCCGATCCGCAGCTGGAGCTCTGGGCCGTGGAGCAGGCCAAGGACTTTTTCGAAGAGACGTACGACTGCACACTCCGCGTGACCGCCGAGCCGCTCCCCGACGAGCCTGAGCCACTCGCGCTCCAGGGCACCGTCAACGGGGCCGCTGCGGGGTGACGCCGGTGCTGTGCTCCTCAGTGCGCGCGGCGTGTGTCGTTATGCTTCTTCCTCCTTCGCCACCGCGCCGGCCTCCCAGCCTTCGCTAAAGAGCCGGTCGTCCGAGACGCCCAGGTCCAGCAGGCGCTCCTCGGTATCCACCACCATCTGCGGGACGCCACAGACGTAGAAGTCGCCCGTCGTAAAGTCGTTCACGTAGGCTTCGAGGTGGTCCTGCACATGGCCCGTCGGGCCGTCCCAGTCTTCGTGGGAAAGTACGTAGGCGACGTCCAGGTTGTCGTGCTCCGTGGCAAGCAGATCGAGCATCTCGCGGTACATCAGGTCCTCCTGCGTGCGCTCGCCAAAGATAAAGGTCGCGTGCCCGCCCGGGGTGGAAAGAAAGTCACGCACCATCGCGATCATCGGCGTGATGCCCGTACCGGTGGAAAGGAAGACGTTGCGGCCGTCCGAGTCGTTGAGGTAGAGGTTGCCTTTGAAGGGAATCAGCGTGATGGTGTCGCCCACCGCGCGTTCGTCCATATAGCCTGACACGGTGCCGTCCTCGTATCGCTTGATAGCCAGCGCCAGTTGATTGTCGTTCGGCAAGTTTACGGCGGTATACGGGCGGATGGCATCGCGCTCGCCTTCGCGCGGGAGCACAATGCACGTGTGCTGCCCCGGCTGATACGAGAGCGCCCGTTCCGCCTTGAGCACGTACTGCTTCACGCGGGGCGTCATCTGGTGGATGGATAGGATTTCGGCAGAAAAGGTGTCCAAGGCCATAAAGCAGGGTGCGCTTGAGTACAGGAGGTAGCGATTCGGACCCACCAGTTGCACGGCGGACGTGCGGCATGAGTGGCGGGTCGGTTAACATGTAGCTAATGTACGAGACTGTGCCCGCTATGATGCGTCCGCCAATGGCGGGAGGGCCAGGCGTACCCTTGGCTGTGGCGTACCGCCAGGCTTTTGCATCTTTGTTAACCTCCACGGTGGACTTCCCACCGCCGTTGTGCTTTTATTTACCTTGTAGGTTGCAATAGCATCTACCCGCGCTATTCTTCACAATCCCCTTTCTTCCCATGAAGCTGACTTATTTTGGTCACTCAGCCTTTCAGATTGAGACTGATGGCGCCACCCTCCTCTTCGACCCCTTCATTTCCGACAATCCGCACACGGAGGGCGTCGTCAGCGCCGAGGACCTGAATCCTGATTACATCTTCCTGACCCACGCCCACGCCGACCACTGGGGCGATACGCTGTCCATTGCTAAGCGTACGGGCGCGCAACTGGTGGGTAACTTCGAGATCGTGACGTATGCCCAGAACGAGGGCATCGAAAACGCTCAGCCGATGAACACCGGCGGCGCGTGGGACTTCCCCTTCGGCCGTGTTTTCCAGACGTATGCACGCCATTCCTCGTCCTTCCCCGACGGCACGTACGGCGGCAATCCGAACGGCTATATCCTGCATCTGGAAGGGCAGTGCATCTACAATCTGGGCGACACGAGCCCATTTGCAGAGATGGCCTGGTATGGCGAAGACCACGACATCGACCTGGCACTGATGCCCGTGGGGGATTGCTTCACCATGAACGCTGAAGGGGCCGTGCGGGCGGCAGGTATGTTGAATCCAACGCAAGTGGTGCCGGTGCACTACGACACGTTTCCGTTCATCGAGATTGACATGGAGGCCTGCCAGCAGACCTTTGAGGACGCCGGCTTCAACCTGACGCCCCTCACCCCAGGCAGCACGCTGGCACTGTAAGAGGAGCGGTACCTCCCGTCCCATATGCGCTCTGGCTCCTCATGACCCTTGGTATCCTCTCCGACACGCACGGCTACGTCCATTCTACGCTTACAGACGAGCTGGCCGGCGTAGATCTGATCCTTCATGCCGGTGACATCGGTTCGGAGGAGGTGCTGGATACCCTGGAGGCGCTGGCGCCCGTACGTGCCGTGTACGGCAATGTAGACGGGCAGGCGCTGCGCCACCGGGTCCCGGCCGAGCAGCAGTTTGACGTGGACGGGCTCCGGTTCTGGATGACCCACATCGCCGGGCGGCCGGGCCGGTGGCAACGGGGCATGGGGCAGGCGCTGGCCGCCGATCCGCCGGACGTGTTTGTGTGCGGGCACAGCCACATCTTGCGGGTTGAACGGGTGAAATCCTTCGGCAACATGCTGTTCATAAACCCGGGAGCGGCGGGCCGGCAGGGGTTTCATCAGCAGAAGACGTGCCTGCGTATGCATATCCGGGACGGTGCGCTGCACGAGGCAGAGGTGATCCACCTGGATGTGTAGGGCGATGCGTAGGCCGCTACCTGCGGTGGGAGAAAAGGCGCAGACGTAGCGTACATGGCCTCGGGTTGTGCTCGGGAGAACAGCCCCTCGCTTCTTGTCCACGCGGCCCCCTGCTGTTGCATGCCAAATGAAACCCAAACATCTCACCAGATCGATCGCTTCGACCTGAACGCGATCTACGAAACCAGCCGGTTGCTGAGCACCTCCATCGACCTGGAGTTTGTGCTGAACAACCTGTTGCTGACGGCCATGAGCAAGCTCCTGGTGACGCGCGGGGTGGCGCTGCTGTATGAACCGGTGGAGGGGGGCTACCGCGTGGTAGCCGCCAAAGGAGCGGTGGGCATGGCCTCCGGCGAGCTGGTATTGCTGGATGAAGAGCAGCGCCTCGATACCTTCCCCAAACGCGAGGTGCTGCGCGATGAGGACGTACCGGAGGCGCTGCGCGCGCGCCGCATCCGCCTGGTGCTGCCGGTAGCCTCGGGCGACCGCGAGATCGGCCTCATCGGGCTGGGCGGCAAGGCAACAGGCGCCCCCTTCGAGCGGCCCGAGCTGGAGTTCATCCAGTCGCTCGTGCAGATGTCGGCCAGCGCGGTGCACAACTCTATGATGGTGCGTGAGCTGCAGCAGGCCAACCGCGACCTTGACGACAAAATCCAGCAGCTCAACACGCTCTTCGATCTGTCGCAGGAGTTCAACGCGACCATCGACCACCAGCATCTCGTGAAGCTGCTCTCGTTTGCGCTCATGGGGCAGATGGGCGTGCGCCGGTTTGCGCTTGTGCTGCGCCGTACCGACATGGCTGACGGACCGGTGTGGGATCCCATCGCGCACAAAGGCATGACGCCGGCGGCCTTCGCCGATGTGCCCGACGAAGCGTATGCCAAGGCGCGCGAACTTATCCTGCTGGAAGAAACCGACCGTGAGGCCTGGCTGCCGCTGGCTGAGGCGGGGCTGACGTTGGCCCTTCCCCTGCGGCAGCAAAACGAGACCACCGGCGTGCTATGCCTTGGGCCGAAGCTGAGTGAGGCCTCGTACACACCGGAAGATGTGGAATTCCTGTATGCGCTTGGCAACCTGGCGCTCGTGTCCATCCAGAACTCGTTCTTGGTGGAAGAACAAATCGAAAAGGAGCGGCTGGAGAAAGAGGTGAATCTGGCGCGCGACATCCAGCGCCGGCTCCTGCCCGACCCGATCCCCACGGTGGATGGCATCGACGTGGACGCCATCGCGCTCCCGAGCCGGGAGGTCGGGGGCGATTACTTCGACGTGGCCCACCTGAAAGGGAATCGCCTGCTGCTGGCTGTAGCTGACGTGACGGGCAAGGGCGTCCCGGCATCCCTGCTGATGGCCAACGTGCAGGCCTCGCTGCAGGTCGTGATTCCGATGGACATCACCCTGGAAGACGCCACTGCGCAGATCAACAATGTGATGTGCCGCAACACCGACCCGGCCACGTTTATCACCTTCTTTGCCGGGATCTACCACGCCGATACGCGCAAATTCACGTACGTGAACGCCGGCCACAACCCGCCGCTGGTGGTGCGAGGCGATGGCAGCATTGAGCGCCTGGAAACCGGTGGACTGCTGCTGGGCGTGATGAAGAACAACACGTACACCCGAGGCGAGGTCGCACTCGCGCCGGGTGATGTGTTGGCCCTCTACTCTGATGGTGTGACGGAGGCGATGAGCCCGACCGACGAAGAGTATGGCGAGGACCGCTTTGAGGACGCTCTGCGTACACACCGCGGTATGGAAGCCAGCGGTATTCTGCAAGTGATTCGGGAGGAGTTGCGGACGTTTACGGGGGATACCAAAACGCTGAGCGACGACCTCACGCTGGTTATAGCCAAGATTGACGAACTGCCCTGAACCTTTATGAGCCGTCGTGCAGCCCTCGTTTCCTGGTTCGGATTGGGCGTCATACACTTCGCACTTCACGTCCTGTCCGCTTTTGTGATGATGTCCGGCGCGTCGCATCGGATGAGGTTTGGCGGCGAAATGGGCTGGGTCGAGTACATGAGTAGCGTGCTGTTTCAGATGCTTCATTTCCCGCTGTTCTTTGTGCTGCCGATCCTCTATGATCTCTTGACGAGCGGCTCGGGTGAGATAGCACTATGGATGAGCCTGATCCAGTGGGCGGTTATTGGGCTCCACAGTTTAGCCTGGGCAGCCATCATACTTCTGTTGGGTATCGCCGGCTGGCAGCGCGTGACGTCTGGAACCGACACGGCTCGCTGACACCCATCCCGCGCGGCTAATGATACCGAATCCAGTAGGTGATGTCAGTATTTCTCGCTCCCATGCTCTGCGTGGGAGCGCACCATGAGCACGCTCCGCGTGCGATGCAACGGCTCGCCTGCCTGACCCTCATCAGCCTGACCCTCATCAGCCTGACCCTCATCAGCCTGACCCTCATCAGCCTGACCCTCATCAGCCTGACCCTCATC